>NZ_JBHSRF010000026.1:0-94352 GCF_042658925.1 Sphaerisporangium aureirubrum | reverse complement strand
CCGCGATCAGCCCCCCCACACAACCACCCCACCGCCCCCCTCCCCCCCGATCACCCGGCCACCCCGCGCACCCGCCCCACCATCTCCCGACCCCACCCGGCCACCTCCCGCACCCACCAAGCCATCCCCCGGACCTGCCCCGCCATCTCCCGACCCCGCCCGGCCATCTCCCGCAGCCGCCCGGCCGTCTTCCGAACCCATCCGGTCGGATGCCGCGGTCATGTGGTCGCTGTGCGGCCGGTCGGCCGCTCCAGGCGTCGGGAGGGCGTCTTCGGGCGTCACCCGGTCGTCTCCGGGGGTCATCGGTCGTCCTCGCGGTACGCGGGCACCTGGGGGCTCTCAGCGGTCGCGGGCTTCTGGTCGCCGCCGCGGGGAGTGGCCGCCGTGCGGCGGGGTGTGCCGTCCCGATTCACGGGACGATTCCAGCACATCACTGGGGAGTGCCGGGACGTCGCTCGTGGCTGGTCAGCGGCGGGTGGCGGGCAGGAGGGTGGTTACGGGGGTGCGCTGGGCCAGGGCCAGGCCGACGTCGCGGAACTGGCGGGCGCGGTGGACCTGGGCGTGCCAGTCGGTGCCGGTGGCGCGGTGGGCCATGTTCACCTCGACCTCGACGACACGGAAACCCTTGCGCAGCAGGTCGATCGTCATGCCGGTCTCGACGCCGAAACCCCGGGCGAGCGGACGGGCCGCCTCGAAGGCGGCGCGGGTCAGGCAGCGCTGGCCGTTGAGCGGCTGGGTGGCGTCCCAGCCGACGGCGCGGCGGATGCCGTCGCGGGCCAGGCGGACGACGAAGCCGTGGCCGCCGAGCTTGACGCGGGTGACGAAGGTCGCGATGGTCATGTCGGCGGTACCCGCGACCACCGGCTCGACCAGAGGCGCGGCCGCGGCCGCCGTCTCGGCGAGGTCCGCGTCCAGGAAGAGCAGATGGCGGGGCTCGCCTTCGTCGAAGAGCCGCACCGCCTCCGCGCCGCTCTCCATCGCCGCGGCCTTCCCCCGGTTGCGGCCGTGCCGCACCACCCGGGCCCCCGCCGCCTTGGCCACCTTCCCGGTGACGTCGGCCGACCCGTCGTCCACCACCACGACGAGCTCGGCCCCCGGAATCGTCAGCGCCGCCTCGACGGTGGCTCCGATCCGATCCCCTTCGTCCTTGGCCGGGATGACCACCGCGACCCCTACCGATGGACCGCTCATAACCCCTCGCCCGTTTTCCCGAAAGGCGACCGCCCGCCAACCGAACGCCCGCCGCCCCGCCACACAGCGGCACCGCCCCACGGTACCGGCATCCAACCCCCCCGACCCCTGAAACACCCCGCCGCCCTCCCCGTCCCCGGCCTCGCCGTCACGGCGCCGGTTCCCAGGACGGACCGCGAGGGGCACGAAGGACCGCGCCGGGCGGGTGGGGGGCGCCTGGGTCGGCACGCCGGGCGGGGACACCGGCCGAGAGCGCGAGCGGGGACGCCGAACGTGCCGTTGTTGCGGCGCCGGTTCGAGACGGATGCCGGGGGCGCGCCGGGCGGGTGGGGGCGCCTGGGGGTTGGCCGCCGGGTGGGGACACCGATCGGGGACGCCGGGTGGGGACACCGGGTGGGGACACCGGGTGGGGACACCGGGTGGGGACACCGGGTGGGGACACCGGCTGGGGACACCGGCTGGGGACACCGGCTGGGGACACCGGCTGGGGACACCGGCTGGGGACACCGGCTGGGGACGCCGAGTGGGGACGCCGGGTGTTTCGTCGTTGCGGGTCGGTTTGGGGGGAGGTTGGGGCGCCGGGGCGGTGCGGCGCCGGGGTGGCGCGCCGGGGGCGGCGCGGGATATGGGAGGGGGGAGGGAGTGGGACTAGTTGGGGTGGTCGGGGGTCAGGTAGGTGGGGGGGACGGTGTCGTGGACGGTGAAGACGGAGTCCAGACCCGTCACCTGGAGGATTTTGCGGACGGCGGGGCGAGGGGAGGCCACCTCCAGGACGCCGCCGCGTTCTCGCATTCGTTTCAGGGCTGACAGCAGGACGTTCATGCCGGTGGAGTCGCAGAACTCCACGCCGGACATGTCGATGACCACGCGGTCGGGACCGGCCTCCAGCAGGCGGGCGAACTCCGCCTGAAGACGAGGTGCGGTATATAGGTCGATTTCGCCGACGACCGTCAAGATAGCGTGGCCGGCATGTGATCGAGTCGAGACCTTGAGCTCCACAGCGGGCACACTAGCGCCGTACCGCCGCCGGGTCACGTTCTACCGCGATAACCGAAGAGTCGTCCGCCTGTTGTCCCCGGTTCCGCGCGCGCCGAAACGCTGCGTACGCAAAGCTTGACGCCATGCGACATCGGCTCGGCCGGAAGGGGGGAAGGCCCGGAACCTCCGTATCCGGTCGTCATCTGGAGGAGGAGGGGCGGGCGTGGACTGCGACGGGCCCGATACCGCGTATGAACACTGAACTACCCGAGGACCCCCGGCGGCACTGCATGCGGCAACGATTGGAGGCCATACTCGGCCGGTCGGAGCGGGCCCGCGCGTGGGGGGACGCCGCCCAGCCACTCCGTCCACTGCTCAACCGGGACGGCTACGTCCCGATCCGGACGCGGCTCACCGTCGACGACCTCGATCTGCTGGCGGGGGCGCGCACGGAGCTGAAGTGTTTCTCCGAGCTCGGCCTGCGGCTGCTCGACCTGCACCAGCCGAGGGACGCGGGGGGCATCACCAGCGACGCGGCCCACCCGATCCTGCGCTGCCGCAGCTGCATGTGGCGCTGGCCGTGCCCGACGTTCCGCGCCATGTGCGAGGCGCTGGACTCCCTGGCCGAGGCGAACAGGAACGGGTCAGGAGGCGGGCGGGACCGAGAGGGGGAGGCTGATCTCGAAGCGGCACCCAGGGCCTTCGTTGACGACGGCGATGGCGCCTTCGTGCGCTTCGACGATGCCGCGGGCGATGGCGAGCCCGAGCCCCGCGCCCCGATCGGGGCCAGGGGTCCGCGCGGCCTCGCCGCGGAAGGCCACGTCGAAGACCCGTGGTAGGTCGTCCTCGGGGATGCCGCCGCAGGCGTCGGCCACCGACAACCGCACGGTGCCGTCGTCCGCGGTGGCCCGCACCACCACGGCCCCGTCCTGGGGGGTGTGGCGGATCGCGTTGACCACGAGGTTGCGCAGCGCCCGCCCGAGCTCGGCGGCGTCGGCGTACACCGGCAGCACCGGCGGGGTCTCCCCCGTCAGCCGCACGCCCTTGGCCCTGGCCAGGGCCTCGACGCCCGCGAGCGCGTCGGCCACGAGATCGCCGAGGCCGACGCGGCGCGGGGTGAGCCGCAGCGCGCCCGCGTGGATGCGGGACAGCTCGAACAGGTCGTCCACCATGTGCGCGAGCCGGTCCACTTCGAGCCTGATCTGGTTGTGGTACCGCCGGACGGTCGCGGTGTCGTCGACCACCCCGTCCTCCAGCGCCTCCACCATGGCCCGCATGCCCGCGAGCGGGGTGCGCAGGTCGTGGCTGACCCAGGCGACCAGTTCGCGCCGCGCGCCCTCCAGCGCCCTCTCCCGTTCGTGGCCCTCGCGGAGCCGCTCGTACGCCTGGTCCAGGGCCCGCGCGATGGTGCGCAGCTCGGCGGGCAGCGGGCCGGGCGGCGGGGTGAACTCCAGGGACGACGACACCGCCTCGACCGAGACGACCAGCCGCCTGCTGGCGGCGACCACCTGACGCGCGACGACCAGGGCCACCCCGAGCCCGACCAGGCCGGCGATGGCGACCACGGTCAGCACGACGTCCTTGGGGTGCCCGTCAATGATCATCTCCATGGTGATCGCGACCACCCCCGCGAGCGTGGCCGCGACGGTCACCACGGCGACGACGGCCAGCATGACCCCGATGGAACGGCCGCGCAGCAGCCACAGCACCGAGAGGCCGAGCGCCGCGATCAGCAGCCCGAGGCTCGCGGTGACCGCGATGATCTGGAGGATCACGGCCGGTGGGCGGCGGGCCGGCTCACGGCGCCACCGGTTCGTAGCGGTACCCGACGCCCCAGACGGTGACGATCCGCCGCGGCGCGGTCGGGTCGGGCTCGATCTTCTCCCGCAGCCTGCGCACGTGCACGGTCACGGTGGACGAGTCGCCGAACGACCATCCCCAGACCTGGTCGAGCAGCGCGGCCCGGCTGAACGCCTGCCGGGGGTTACGCATGAGGTAGGCCAGCAGGTCGTACTCCCGCGCGGTCAGCGTGATCTCGTGCCCGCCGAGCCGCACCTCGTGCGCCCCGACGTCCACCACCAGGTCGGCGTCCCGCAGCACGCCGGTGCCCGTGGTGACTAGGGCGCCGCGGGCCCTGCGCAGCACGGACTGCACGCGCAGCGCCAGCTCGCGGGGGCTGAACGGCTTGGTGACGTAGTCGTCGGCGCCGGTCTCCAGGCCCACGACGCGGTCGATCTCCTCACCGAGCGCGGTGAGCATGATGACGGGGACCGGCCAGCGTTCCCGCAGCTTCTTGCAGACCTGGAGGCCGTCCATGCCGGGCAGCATCAGGTCGAGCACGAGCAGGTCGGGCGGGTCGGCGAGGGCCCGGCGCAGCGCCTCGGCGCCGTCGCCGACACTCTCCACCTTGTGCCCGTCGCGTTCCAGGTATTTGACGACGACCTCCGCCACGGTGGGGTCGTCGTCCACCACCAGGATCCGGGCCGGCGGCGACGCGCTCATCACCGCTCCACCCCGTCCGCCTCGTCGCGACGCCCGGAGGCCGGCGGACCACCGGCCGGCCGGGCCCGGTGAAGAACTGTGGCTTCGGCCATGGAAGGCGGCTCTCCCCTCCGCTCGTCGGCCCGGTCCCGGGACACCAGATCTCCACCGTAGAGCCGATCTGGTGCGTTCCACGAACTCCGTCACCACTTCGTAAGCGGGCCGCGGCAAGGTCACGATCTCACCCATTGATCGCCGATCCCTCGCGGCGGGCCCCGGCACGACGTACCTTCTGCATATGGCCCGCATCGTGTTGTCCATCCTCGGCGTCCTCCTCGCGGTGTACGTGGTGTTCGGACTGCTGATCCCCGCGCTGTTCGGCATCGTCAAGGTGCTGCTCATCATCGGCGTCATCGCCCTTGTCGCGGTCGCGGCCGTGACGGTCGTGGGCAAGCTCTCCAAGTGACCCGATGACCCTCCTCGGCTCGGCCGTCGCGCTGCTCGCGCAGCTCGTCGCGGGGCAGACCAGCCCGGCGACGCTGACGGCGGTCGGCCTGGTGGGGGTCACCCTGCTCCTGCTCGCCTGGGCGGTGCGCCGCCCGGCGGTGCCGCACGCCACGGCCCCGGCCGTCAGGTTCCGCCAGGGCGCCGAGCACGTCCCGTTCGTACGGCTGCTTCATCCGGCCGCGGCGGGCCGCCCGCGCCCGAGAGCGCCGTCCCCCGGTCCCGCGCCCGTCGCGCGTCCCGGCACGCCTTAGTCAGGCCGCCGCCCCGGCACGCGGAGCGTGCCCCGCGGCCGTCACGGCTGTTTCCCGCGCCGGTTCCCGGCGGGTGCTTTCGTCTCGTCCATCTCCGACGGCGAAGGGACCCTTCCGTCATGTTCGACATCGTTCTCGAATCCGTATACCGGCTCATCACCGCCCTCGGCTCGCTCACCGGGCCCGCTCTCGCGATCGTCCTGTTCACCCTGGCCGTGCGGCTGCTGCTGCTGCCGCTCACCCTGCGCCAGGCCGCCGCCGCGAAGGCGCGGCTGCGCCTCGCGCCGAAGGTGGAGGCGCTCAGGAAGCGCTTCGCCCGCGACCCCGAGCGGATGATGCGGGAGACCTCCGCGCTGTACCGCGCGGCGGGCACGTCGATGTTCGCCGGGCTGCTGCCCGGCCTGGCACAGGCGCCGTTCTTCCTGGTCACCTACCGCGTCTTCCTGTCGGCCACCATCGCGGGGCACCCCAACCTGCTGCTCGCGCAGAGCGCGCTCGGGGTGCCGCTCGGCGAGCACTTCGCCGTCGCGGTGGCGGGGGGAGGCCTGTTCGGCGCCCCGGCGCTGGTCTTCCTCGGGCTGTTCGCCCTGCTGGCCGTCGTGGCGTGGGTGGTCTCGCGCCGGATGGGGGAGGTGCAGCCGCGGGTGTTGCGGCTGCTGCCGTTCGGCACGGTGGTGTTCGCCGCGTTCGTCCCCCTGGCCGCGGTCCTGTACCTGCTGGTCAGCACGGCGTGGGCGGCGGCGGAGCGGGTTCTGCTGTACCCGCGGCCCGCCTGACCGCGGCCCCGGCTCTCCGCCGGGGCGCGCCGTCCCATTACCGTTGAAGGTCGGAAACGCGCGCCCGGCGGGGAGAGGACCGAACCATGAACGGTGCCGACAGCGAGGTCGGACGGCTGGCGACGGTGATGCTGCACCGCCCGGGTGCCGAGCTCAAACGGCTCACCCCGCGCAACAGCGACAAACTGCTGTTCGACGCGATCCCGTGGGTGGGCCGGGCCCAGGAGGAGCACGACGCGTTCGCCGAGGCGCTGCGCGACCACGGGGTCGAGGTGCTCTACCTGACCGAGCTGCTCCAGGACACCCTGGAGTACGAGGCGGCCCGCGAGGAGATCATCCCGGCGGTGCTGGCGGACCGGCAGCTCGGCGACCGGCTGGCGCAGCTCACCCGGCGCCACCTGGAAGGCATGGACCCCGAGGACCTCGCCCAGACGCTGATCTCGGGGCTGGCCCGTGAGGAGCTGAAGACCGGCCGCGGCCTGGTGTTCGACCTGATGGACCGGCACGACTTCGTCGTCGACCCGCTGCCCAACCTGCTGTTCACCCGGGACTCCAGCGTGTGGATCGGCGACCGGGTCGCGGTGACCAGCCTCGCCATGCCCGCCCGCGCCCGGGAGAGCCTGCTCACCCGGCTGATCTACACCCATCACCCGAGGTTCGCCGGGATCGAGCACCTGTACGAGCCGTGGCTGGAGCACCTGGAGGGCGGCGACGTGCTGCTGATGGCGCCGGGCGTCATCGCGGTCGGGACCGGGGAGCGCACGACCCCGGCGGGGGTGGAGCGCCTGTGCCGCCGGGTGTTCGCCATGGGCCTCGCGCACACCGTGCTGGCCGTGCCGATCGCCCAGCAGCGGGCGACCATGCACCTCGACACCATCTGCACGATGGTCGACGTGGACACCGTGGTGATGTACCCGCCGGTGGCCTATTCGCTTCAGGCCCACACGGTGACGATGACCGCCGACGACGAGTTGCGCGTCGCCGAGCCCCGGCCGTTCCTGGAGGCGGCGGCGCGCGCGATGGGGATCGAGCGGGTGAAAGTGATCGACACCGGCCTGGACCCGGTGACCGCCGAGCGGGAGCAGTGGGACGACGGGAACAACACGCTGGCGCTGGCGCCGCGGGTCGCGGTGGCGTACGAGCGGAACGTGGAGACCAACGCGCGCCTGGAGGCGGCCGGGGTCAAGGTGATCAGGATCGCGGGCAGCGAGCTGGGAAGCGGCCGAGGCGGGCCTCGGTGCATGTCATGCCCTATCAGCCGGGAACCGCTATCCGCACTCGCGTAGAATTCCCATTTCGGGCGCCCTGATTTGTGGTTCCAGCACCGGGACCGGGGCCGGCAATACCGCCCAGACAGTGGTCACTTCTCCGTCATGCCGCACGCCCCACCGAGTGGCGAGGAATTCGACGATGCCGAGCCCGCGTCCGCCGAGCGAGGAAAGGGCGGGCCGTCCGGCGCGGGGTTCGGTCGCCGCGCCGCCGTCGCTCACCGTCACCTCCAGGTGGTCGTCGGCCCAGTCCCAGGTGGCCATGATCTGGCCGGACGGCAGCGGATGCGCGTGTCGTAGCGCGTTGCTGAGCAGTTCGCTCACCACCAGGATGGCGTCCTCGACCGCGGAGTCGAACACTCCGCGTTCCGCGAGATCGGCACTGAGTCGACGTCGGGCGAGCGCGACGCTGGTCGGCGCATACGGCAACAGCACGACGCCCTCACTTCCCCGATCCCTGCATTCCCCCAGAGGAAACACATCCCAGTAAGACCGAAATGCCCCGTTGACTGGTCAGGGAAACCGCGTCGCGATCACAGCTTGTGCAGAAACGACAATAGGCGAAGGCAACCGTTACCGGCTCGTTACCGCTTCGGTGTGTCGGATTCGATATAGGCGTCACTCGCGGCCAGAACGAAACGCATTCGCGTGCCGCCACCGGGCCGCGGATGCGCCGTCACGTCCCCGCCCTGCGCCCTGGCGAGACTGCGCGCGATGTAAAGCCCGAGTCCGACTCCGCCGAACCGGCGCCGGTCGCCGCTGTCGGCCTGGACGAACCGCTCGAACACCCGATCGCGGTCGTCCGGCGCGATGCCCACGCCTTCGTCGTCCACGGCGAGCACCACGTGGTCGTCCTCCCGCCAGACGGCGACCCGGATCAGCCCGCCGTCCGGCGAGTACTTGAAAGCGTTCTCCAGGAGCTGGCCAAGAAGGATGTCGGTGGCCAGCGTGTCGCCGTCCACCGGCGGCAGGCCGGACGGGATGTCCACCTCGACCTGGTGCTTGTCCGACAGGGCGGTCATGCCGAGCGTGGCGGCCCGGACGCGTTCCCCGAGGTCGAAGCTCTCGACGCGGACCTTCAGTTCCTTGGCGCCGGCCCGCGCGCCGAGCAGCAGGTGGTCCATGAGCTGGCCGAGCGAGCGGGACCGCTCGGCGATGGTGCGCACGGCCGAGCGCCGCTCGACGTCCGACATCTTGTCCCAGCGCGCGTCCAGCGTGCTGGCGAATCCCTGCACGACGGTGATCGGGGTGCGCAGCTCGTGGCTGGTGGTGGCCAGGAAGAGGTCCTTGGCCTCCTCCAGCTCCTTGGCCCTGGTCACGTCCCGGAAGTCGACCACCACCTCGGCGGTCTCGGCGATCTCGGCGCTCACCACGTCCAGCCAGCGGCCGGACGGCAGCTGGGTGGTGAGCTTCTCACCCGGCGCGGGCAGCGGGAACGGCGGCCGGCCGCCGATGACCTCGGCGGCGGGCAGACCGGTCAGCTCCTCGGCGGCGGGGTTCCACTGGCGCACGAAACCGGACTCGTCCAGCACCGCGATGCCGTCGGCGCTGGCGTCCACCACCGCGCGCTCGTGCGCCCGCTGCCGCACCGCGTCCTGGTACGCCATGGCGTTGCCGAGCGCGATGCCGGCGTGCCCGGCGAGCAGCTCCAGCAGCTCCAGCTCGATGTGACCGGCCTTGTGCTGGGCGAACAGCGCGTACAGCGCGCCGTACGGACGCCCGCCCACCGCGGCGACGCCGAGCGCGATGGTGTGCAGGCCGGGTAGTTCCGACCAGATCAGCTCGTCCAGCATGGCCTGGTCGCCGGTCTCCAGCAGCACGGTCTTGCCGGTGCGCAGCAGCTTGCCGACCAGGCTGGTGCGCAGGTCGGCGGTGGCGCCGCGCAGGTCGCCCGGCAGGCCGTGCGTGCTGACCAGCCGCAACCGCCCGTTCTCGATCAGCACGAAGCCCCCGGCGTCGGCCCCGGTGAGCTCGGTGAGGCTCTCGGCGATGCGGTCCAGGACGTGCGGGAGCTCCAGCTCGGCGTTGATGTCGGCCACCACGTCGGTGAGGCGCCGCACCAGACGGGCCCGGCGGGCGCCGCGTTCCCGGGCCGCGCGGTCGTCGTCGACCGGGTGGTAGACGCTGACGTACCCGAGCAGCGCGCCGCCGTCGGAGCGCAGGGCGCTGATGTCCACCCCGACGTCGAGCAGCGCGCCGTCCTTGCGGAAGCGTTTGGTGCGCAGAGACACCGGGCCGCCGGTGCGGGCGCGTTCCAGCACCGCGTTGTGCTCGGCCATCAGCTCGTCGGGGACGATCGGCGCCCGCCGCCCGGTCAGCTCGGCGGCGTCCCACCCGAACAGGTGCTCGGCGGCGGGGTTCCAGGCAAGGACGGAGAGATCGCGGTCGAGCGCCACGACGGCGCTGGCGGAGCAGGCGACGACGGCGCGGGCGAGGCCGTCGTCGGCGTTCGCCACCATCTGCTCGCTGTCGTCGCTCATGGCCTCCATCGTGCCTGTTTTCCGTCGCCGTCTCGCCGGGTTTCGCTGTGCGAATCATCGCATTCCTCGCACCGACCGCCATGTGACCGCCGGGGCGGGGTGCCGGCGACATGCCGTCGATCAGCCCAGGGCCGTCTTCGGCCTCCGCTCCGCTACGCTGCCGGTAGCGGGGACCGGGGAGGGGTGGTCATGACTGCGGGCGACCTGGAGGCCCTGGTACGGCTGACCGCCCCCGGTTACGTGGGCGAGACTCCTCCCGAGGTCGCGTTCGGCATGACCGACACCCCCGTGGGACGGCTGGCGCTGGCGGTGACCGGGCGCGGCCTGGTCGCGTGCAGCTACGAGGACGAACACACCGTCTTCGCCCGGATCACCCGGGCCCTCGGCACGTTCATCGGCCCCGACCCCCGGCGGCTGGACCCTGTGCGGCGCCAGATCGACGCGTACTTCTCCGGCAGGCTGCGGGCGTTCACCGTTCCGGTGGACCTCCGCCTCGCCACGCCGTTCGCCCGCACGGTGCTCCAGATGACCATGGCCATCCCGTACGGCAGCCTCACCACCTATCCGGAGATAGCGGAGCGCATGGGCCGCCCGCAGGCGCTGCGCGCCATCGGCAACGCGCTGACGGCCGACCCGGTCTGCGTCATCGTGCCCTGCCACCGGGTCATCGAGGCGCCGGGTCGTCTCGGGAAGTACGCCGGGGGTCTCGCCGCGAAGGAGCGGCTGCTCCGCCTGGAAGGAACCGTGTGACGAGCGTCACCAGCGCGGCCACCAGGAAAGCCGCCAGCGCCGCGTTCATCCACGGCTGACGCTCGAACCCCACGGACTCCCGCACCGTGGCCCACCACGCGTCCCACGGGTCGAGCGTCGGCACCGCCGTGACCAGCCAGTAGGCCACGAAGCCGAGCACCCACGGCACGATCATCACCCACCGGGCGGGGGCGGCGGCGGAGGTGTCCCAGCGGGCGGACCCGCCGAGCAGGAAGTAGTCCACCGCGAGCACGGCGAACATCGGCACGAACACCGCGCCGATCACACCGAGGAAGGCGCCGTAGGAGTTCACGTCGGCGAACAGCGCGATCACCGTGGTCAGCGCGCCGACCGCGACGGACAGCACGCGCCGGTCCACCCGCGGCATCAGGTTCTGCAGGGACATCGCGGTGGAGTACACGTTGGCGAACGACTGGTCGGTCTCCCGCAGCACCAGCACGCCGAAGAACAGCCCGCCGAGCGGCACCGCGACGAACGCCTCCCACACCCGGCCGGGGTCGTTGCCCACCAGGGCGAGCGCCAGGATGCCGAGCACCAGGCAGGCCACCTGGGCGATCGTGTACCCGGTCACCACCCCGCCGAAGGCCGCCCGGCCGGAACGCGAGTGCCGGGCGTAGTCGGCGGCCACCGGCACCCAGGAGACCGACAACGCGATCACGTAGTCCACGGCCGGGGCGAAGGCCGTCCAGCTCCCGGTGCCGAGGCTCGGCGCCTGGCGGACCAGCGCGACCGTGAGCCAGATCATCGCGACCACCACGCCCGCGGTGACGAACCGGCGCAGCAGGCGGATCATGCCGAGCGGCCGGATGGTCAGCCCGACGGTCAGCGCCCCCGCCGCGACCACCCAGATCTGGTACGGCACCGCGTCCCCGAAGATCGCCTGCGCCCCGGTGGCGATCACCCACAGCTCGAAGGCCCCCCAGCCGAACATCTGCACGATGTTGAGGACGGTGGGCACGTACGACAGCCGGGCGCCGAACAGGCCGCGCAGCAGCACCATCGCCGGGGCGCCGGTCCGCGCGCCGGGCACGGCGGCCAGGCCGACCATGGCCGTGCCGATCAGGCTGCCCACCACCGCGGCGAGCACGGCCGCGCCGATGCCGAGCGGCGCGCCGCCGAGCGGGTCGAGCAGCAGAAGGGCCCCGGAGAACCCGAGGAGGCTCACCCCGAGGTTGGCCCAGAAGGCCCCCTGGTCGAGGGCGCCGAGGGTCTTCGGCGGAGCCTGGTCGAGTGTCAGCGGGGCTTCATCGACGGCGGCCGTCATCGCACGCTCCCTACGCCGGCATTACCCGGACAGGTTCGGCGGTCGGCGGCGCGCCCAGTCACGCTGGGAACCGCCCTCTCAGCCCGGTCGCGCCCGAGCTCCCGCGGTAATGGAGTTTGACCGAATTATTACATTCGTCCGCTAGGCCACGAAGGGCCGCCCCCCATGATCGGCCACCATCGGGCGTCCGGCGGCGGCCCACGACTGCATCCCGCCGCCGACGTTGACGGCCTCGCGGCCCACGTGGTTGAGCCACGCGGTGGCACTGGCCGAGCGGCCGCCCACCTTGCACACCACGTAGACGGGCACGCCCGCCGGGAGCTCGTCCACCCGCTGCTGCAGCATGCCGAGCGGGATGTGGACGGCGGTGGGCGCGTGGCCCGCCAGCCATTCGTCCGGCTCGCGCACGTCGAGCAGGAAGACGTCCTCGGGCACCGCACCGGCCTCGATCTCTGGCACGTTCATGCGACCATTGTCGCCGCTCCCGGTCGCGCGCGAGCCGCCGCCGCGTGGCGGACGCCGGCCTACTTGAGCAGGCGGGACATCCGGCGGTCGGCCAGCGGCTTGCCCCCGGTCTGGCACGTGGGGCAGTACTGCAGCGAGGAGTCGGCGAACGACACCTCTCTGATCGTGTCGCCGCACACGTCGCAGATCTCGCCGGCGCGGCCGTGCACCCGCAGGCCCGACCTCTTCTCGGCCTTGAGGTCCTTGGCGGCCATGCCGCGCGAGCGCTCCATGGCCTCGCGCAGGGTGGTGACGATCGCCTCGTGCAGGCGGGCCGTCTCGTCGGCCGTCAGCGAGCCCGCGATCTTGAAGGGCGACATGCGCGCCGCGTGCAGCACCTCGTCGGAGTAGGCGTTGCCGATGCCCGCGATCACCTTCTGGTCGCGCAGCAGGCCTTTGATCTGGGTACGGCTGCCGCCGAGGATCGCGCCGAGCGCCTCGGCGGTGAAGTCGGACGCCAGAGGGTCCGGGCCGAGGCTCGCGATGCCGGGCACGTCGGCGGGGTCGCGGACGACGTACACGGCCAGCCGTTTCTGGGTGCCCGCCTCGGTGAGCTCGAAGCCCGGCGCCAGGCCGTCGTCGTCCGGCGCCAGCCGCACCCGCACCGCCAGCGGGCCCTTGCCCGGCCGCACCGGCTTGGCGGCGGACAGGTCGTCGCGCCAGCGCAGCCAGCCGCCCCTGGCCAGGTGCGTGATGAAGTGCAGGCCGTCACAGTCGAGGTCGAGGAACTTGCCGTACCGGGCCACGCCGGTCACCGTCAGCCCGCCGAGCGCCGAAGGGGGAGGATCCACCGTCTTCAGCGCCTGGAAGGCGACCACCTCGACCACCGCGATCTGGCGACCGGCGGCGCGCTCGCGCAGGAACACGGCGAGCGACTCCACTTCGGGAAGCTCCGGCATGGCCTCACCCTAACCGCCGCGCGGGGATGCCGCCCCCCCGGCGGCATCCCGGTCCGTCCCCCTGATCAGGCCTTCAACGCGGCGGCGCCGAAGGAGACGGCGAACCTGCGGCACCAGATGGTCACGCTGGTCAGCTCGCCGAGGTCGGCGTCGGCCGGGATCGCGTAGTTGGCGTTGCCCTGGTTGCCCTTGAGCGCGCCGAGCTCCACCCACGCGCCGTCGTCGAAGACCCGCCACCCAGCCGTGCCCTCCTTGACCGGCTGGTCGCTGAGCCACACCCGCAGGTCGGGGCCGTCGGAGGTGTCGAGGTCCTCGACACGCAGCACCCGGCTGCCGTCGGCAAGCCGCAGGATCCGTGCCGTGCCCGAGGTGGCGTGCTCGTGCGAGACGAACCTCCCCGTTGCGATCACCTCGGGCGCGGCGGACTCGGTGGCTGGGGCGGAGGACTCGGCCCCGGCGACGGGGGGCGCCGCCGCGGCGGGCGGCACCGGCTCGTCCACCCGGACGGTGGTGAACAGCCGCCAGGGCTGGAACAGGTACAGGGCGCCGGCGAAGCCCAGCGCGAGCACGACGGCGGCCCCCCAGGTCACCGGGTGCCGAGCGATTCTTCTGACGTCCATCCTCCGCCGCGCGCGTCCCGGGCCGGGGCGCGCGCTCCCTCCCCTCCGTGGGACGCGAGCCGTGTCGTTCTCCAGCAGAGCACGTCACGGCCCACGATCCGGCGTGGTACGCGATTACGGAGTCCTTACAGGGACGAGCCGGGCTATTTGCTGAGGACGTCCTTCGGCACGGGCTTGTCCTCCGCGAGGGAGTTGAACAGCCGCAGGGCCCGCTGGGTGTCCCACTTGACCACGGCCGCGTTGTTGATGGTCGGCAGCGAGCCGATGGGCACCGCCGTGGTGATCGGGTCGCCGCTCATCGCGAGGCCGAGGGACAGCAGGTCGAACGCGCCGGTGCCGGGGTCGACCGCGACCGAGTCGGTGGCGCTCGCGGCCAGCGGGATCGACCGGAACGGGTTGAGCAGCACGCCGGGGCTCGCGGCCTTCTTGACCACCGAGGCGAAGAACTGCCGCTGCCGCTGGGTGCGGTCGAAGTCCGGGATGTTGCCGGTCTTGCGGGTGCGCACGAAGCCGAGCGCGGTCCCGCCGTCCATGTCCTGGCAGCCCTTCTTCAGGTTGATCCCGGCCTTGGGGTCGTTGATGTTCTGCTTGACGCAGATGTTCACCCCGCCGATCGCGTCGACGATGCCGACGAACCCCCCGAACCCGATCTCCATGTAGTGGTCGAGCCGGATCCCCGTCACCTTCTCGACCGTCTTGGCCAGCAGCTTGGGGCCGCCGAAGGAGTACGCGGCGTTGAGCTTGTCGCTGCCGTGCCCGTCGATGGGCACGTAGGAGTCGCGGGGCAGGCTGACCAGGGTGGGCTTGCCGTCGCCGCTCGGCACGTGCAGGAGCATCATCGTGTCGGTGCGCTTGCCGCCCGCCCTGCCGGTGGCGAGCTTCCTGCGCTGCGCGGCCGTCAGCCCGGCCCGGCTGTCCGAGCCCACCAGCAGCCAGTCCTCGCCGGGGGTGGCGGCGGGACGGCCGTCGTAGTCGGTGAGCGCGTCGATCGGCTGGAGCCGGGAGTTGATCCAGAAGAAGCCGCCGACGGCGAGCACGACCAGCAGCACCACCAGGACCGCCACGACCCGCAGGATGATGCGGCCGGTGCGGCGCGGCGGCCGTGGCCCGCGGGCGCCGCGGCCCGGGTCGTCGGGCGGCAGGGGGCTCGCGGCGCCGGGCAGCGGCCGGACCGGAGCCTGGCCCGCGCGCGGCTTGCCGTAGACCTTGGACCTGCCGCGGGCTCGGTCGTCGCCGGAGGGGGACTCCGCGACCTGCGGCGCCTCGCCCGGCAGGACCCCCCGCATGGTCGGCTCGTTCGCGATGTCGGCGCCGCCCCGCCCGCTGCCGGCGGGCGCGCGGTACGCGGGCTGCCCGGCCGAGTAGGCGTCCCCACGCCCACCCCCCGGGGTGTGTCCGCCGCCCGGAGGGGCGGCCCACGGGTCCTGCGCGCCCCCGCCCGCCGGGCGCCGTACCGCCCGGGTCGCCTCGTTCGAGCCGACCTCGTCCGGCGTCCCCGGCCGATCTCCAGCCATGTTGCCCACCTTGTCGTTCCTCGTCCGGTGACCGGAGCCCCTCGTGCTTCGAAGTTACGCCGCGCCCCCGGGACGCGGGGCTCCGTCACCACAGTTTTCTCATGTAAAAGTACGCAGAGTCACACTAAGTCACCAACATTGCGCCCCCGGGAAACATTTGCGCACCCCTTGACCGTTACCGTTGACGACGACCTCTAGTGAAAGGACTGTCGTGTCCGCTCCGGACCCGTGGAGTACCCGCCCGTGCATAGGCACGGGTTCGATTCAACCGGGAGCGGCAGACCGGTGAACAGCATTCTCGGCCTGCCGGCCGTGTTACTCCTCACTCTCGCGACCGGATACTTCGTCGCCCAGGAGTTCGCGTACGTCGCCGTCGACCGCTCAACGCTCAAAGAACAGGCCGCGGCCGGGGACGCCGCCGCGGAGCGGGCGTTGCGCGTCACCGGCCGCCTTTCCTTCATGCTCTCCGGCGCGCAGCTCGGCATCACCGTCTCCACGCTGCTCGTCGGCTTCGTCACCGAGCCCGCCCTCACCCCGCTGATCAGCCCGGCCCTGTCGGCCGCCGGGGTGCCCGAGGGCGCGATCCGCGGCCTGTCGGTGGCGCTCGGCCTGGTCGCCGCCACGATCGTCCAGATGGTCCTCGGCGAGCTGGCGCCGAAGAACCTCGGCATCGCCAGGCCCGAGGCGCTGGCCAAGTGGCTGTCCCGCTCCACCCTGGTCTACCTGGCGGTCGCCGGTCCGGTGATCCGCCTGTTCGACGCGGCGGCCACCCGGCTGCTGCGCCTGGTCGGCGTCGAGCCGGTCGAGGAGATCGAGCACGGCGCCACCCCCGAGGAGCTGTCCCGGATCATCGCCGAGTCCGAGGCCTCGGGCGCCCTGTCGCAGCGCCTGTCCGACCTGCTGGAGCGTGCCCTGGAGTTCGGCGACCGCACGGCGGAGGACGTCATGGTGCCGCGCCCCCGCGTGGTCTCCCTGCGCGCCGGGCGCCCCGCGTCCGACCTGCTGATGGCGGTCCGCACGGCCGGGCACTCGCAGTACCCGGTCCTCGGCCCTGACGGCGACGTCGTCGGGGTGACCGGGCTGCGCGACTGGGTCCGCGCCCCCTCCCACGACGTGCCCATCGAGCGCATCGGCACGGCGCCGCTGCTGGTGCCCGCCACGCTGCCGCTGCCGGAGCTGCGCGAGCGCATGCGCGCGGCCGAGGGCGCGCTGGCGTGCGTCATCGACGAGTACGGCGGCCTGGCGGGCGTGGTGACCATGGAGGACCTCGCCGAGGAGCTGGTCGGCGAGCTGATGGACGAGAACGACCCCGACGCCGCCGCGGCGGTGGAGCACGGCGACGGCACCTGGGACGTGCCCGGCACGCTGCGCCTGGACGAGGTCGAGCGGGCGACCGGACTGCAGCTGCCCGAGAGCGAGGACTACGACACCGTGGCGGGTCTGATCATGGCGCGGCTCGGCCGGCTGGCCGAGCCTGGCGACGAGATCGCCGTGCCGCTGGTGCCGGACACCCACCTGCTGGAGGCGCACGGCCCGGAGGACTCCGACGTCGTGATCACCGTCCTCGAGGTGCAGCGCCGGGTGCCCGCCCGGGTGCGGCTGTCGCCCCGGGTCGCCGACCCCGCGTGGACCGGGGGTGAGGCACGGTGAACACGCTGACCGCCCTGCTGCTGGGCATCGTGCTGCTGATCGGCAACGGGCTGTTCGTCGCCGCCGAGTTCGCCGTGGTGTCCGCCAGGCGGCACCGCCTGGAGGAGGCCTCCGCCGGGAGCGGGCCGATCGCCCGCACCGCCGGGCGCGCGGCCCTGCGCAACGCGCGCGAGCTGTCCCTCATGCTCGCCGGGGCCCAGCTCGGCATCACGCTGTGCTCCCTCGGCCTCGCCATGGTCACCGAGCCGGCCATCGAGCACCTGCTCGAGCCGGTCTTCGGCTGGGTCGGCCTGCACGAGTCCGTGCGGCTCGCCGTGGCCTACGTGATCGCGCTGGCCGTCATCACGTTCCTGCACATGGTCATCGGGGAGATGGCGCCGAAGTCGTGGGCGCTGACCCACCCCGAGCGGGCCGCGATGGGGCTGGCGCTGCCGTTCCGCGGCTTCACCTGGATCGTCCGGCCGCTGCTGGCCGGCCTCAACGGCATCACCAACGGCCTGCTGAGGCTGTTCGGCGTGCACGCCAGGAACGAGCTGGAGACCACCAGGACCCCGCCCCAGCTCGCCATGCTGGTCGGGGAGTCGGCCCGGATGGGCCTGCTGGACCGGCACGAGCACGACCTGCTCACCCGGGCGCTGCGGGTGCAGTCCCTGCCCGTCGAGCGCCTGATGGTGCCGATCGCCCGCGCCGCCGCGGTGCCCGCGGGCGCGTCCTCCGCCGAGATCACCGACGCGGCCGCGCGCAGCGGCCACCTGCGCCTGGTGGTCAACGGCGGCACGCCGGAGGACGTCCGGGGCGTGCTGCACGTCCGCAGCGCCCTCGTCGAGCCCGGCAGGACGTCGGAGGAGCTGATGAGCCCGGCGCCGCGCCTCGGGGCGTCGACCACGATCCCCGAGGCCGTGGCACGGCTCCAGGACGCCCGCGCACATCTCGGTCTCGTCACGGATACGCGGGACCGGGTGGTGGGTCTGGTGAGCCTCAGCGACCTGATCGGCGAGCTGCTCGACACCCGGACGCCCCCGGTGGAGGCCCGCTCCGGATGAGCACGCGGAACCCCGCGCGGGCCTCGCGCCCGCGCGGGCACGCGCGTGCAAGCGATCGGTAAGCGAGTTGAAAGCCTGGCCCACTAGACATTCGGCACGAGCGAAGCGCGCCGAAGGCGGAGGGAGGGGATCTTCTGGAAGGCCCGAATTCCGGCGGCGGAAGGAGCGGGATCCGCTCGGCTCGCCGGGTGACCGTGTGGGCGAGGAGGGATTTGAACCCTCACATCCTTTCGGACACACGGACCTGAACCGTGCGCGTCTGCCATTCCGCCACTCGCCCCTTTTTGAGTGCGTGGAAAGGCTAGCACGGATCCGTGCATGCCACCGAACCCGGATACGATCCTCCTAGACGATGGAGGAAGGGAGGTACCCGGTGGGAGTCCTTCAGCGCTTCGAGCGTCGGCTCGAAGGCTTGGTTGAGGGGGCCTTTGCGCGGGCGTTCAAGTCTGACCTTCAGCCGGTCGAGGTCGCCAGCGCGGTGCAGCGGGAGATGGACGAACGAGCCGCGATCGTCGCACAGGGCCGCACCCTCGTGCCCAACGACTTCGTGGTGGAGTTGTCACCGACCGACAGCGAGCGGCTGGAGGTGTACGCCGACAGCATCAGTCACGAGCTCGCCAACCTCGCCAGGGAGTACGCCAAGGAACAGGGGTACTCGTTCGTGGGACCTGTCCGGGTTCGCTTCGAGACCGCCGACGACCTCGCGGTCGGGCTTTTCCGCATACGCTCCGGAGTCATCCGGGGCGCGACCGTGGAGCAGGACGAGATCCGCCAGCCCGTGAGCGATCTCCCTCCGGGGAGGCCGAGCGCGTTCGGCGGGCGGCCGCGACTGCTGGTGTCCACCCAGGACGACCCGCAGGGTCAGCGGTCCTACGAGCTGACCACGCCCGTCACGCTCCTCGGGCGGGGCACCGACTGCGATCTGCGGCTGGTCGACCCCGGCGTCTCAAGGCACCACGCCGAGCTCAGAGTCGAGGGCAGCAACGTCTCCCTCGTCGATCTCGGTTCCACGAACGGCACTTTCGTCAACGGCCAGCCGGTTCGCCGCATCGAGCTCCAGGACGGCACACGTGTCACCCTGGGTCGCACGACTCTGGTGTTCCGGCGCGATTAAGGGTAGACAAACGGTCCATGTCCGAGCTCACGCTGCTGCTGATCCGGCTCGCGTTCCTCGCGGTGCTGTGGTTCTTTGTCATTGCCGCGGTCGGCGTGATCAGGACAGACTTGTTCGGATCACGGCAGGCCGCCACGGTGGCGGCGCGCAAGCCGACCAAACCCGCACGTCAGCCAGCCAAGCCGAAGAAGGGGGAGCCGCGCCAACTGGTCGTTACCGGTGGTCCCCTCCAAGGAACCATCATCAACCTCACGGAGACGCCAATCACTATCGGTCGGGCGAATGACGCCACGCTGGTAC
This sequence comes from Sphaerisporangium aureirubrum, assembly GCF_042658925.1. NCBI lineage: Bacteria > Bacillati > Actinomycetota > Actinomycetes > Streptosporangiales > Streptosporangiaceae > Sphaerisporangium > Sphaerisporangium aureirubrum. The sequence goes on along the minus strand of NZ_JBHSRF010000026.1, from coordinate 74,741 downwards.
TCAGCGACGATTACGCTTCGAGCCGGCACGCCCGGCTGTTCCCGCAAGACGGTCAGTGGATCGTGGAAGATCTCGGCTCGACCAACGGCACTTATCTCGACCGCTCCAAAGTCACCCGCCCGATGCCGGTGCACCTCGGCGTTCCGATCCGCATCGGCAAAACCGTCATCGAATTGCGCAAATGACAATCGCACTCCGCTACGCCGCCCGCTCGGACGTCGGCCTCCTCCGCGAAGGGAACGAGGACTCGGCGTACGCGAGCCCGCGCCTGCTCGCCGTCGCAGACGGTATGGGTGGGCACGCTCACGGTGAGGTGGCCAGTTCGGTCGCCATCACCGCCATGTCGTCCCTCGATCGGGACGCCTCCGGGGGGGACCTGCTCAGCGCCATCGAGGCAGCGGTGCGCGATGCCAATCGCAAACTGCACGAGATGGTGGGACGCGACCCCAGCCTCAAGGGGATGGGGACGACCCTCACGGCCATGCTGTGGTCGGGTACCCGCGTCGCCCTGGTCCACGTCGGAGACTCCCGCGCCTATCTCCTTCGCAACGGCGAGCTCTACCAGATCACCCATGACCACACGCTGGTCCAATCGCTGGTCGACGACGGGAGGATCACGCAGGAGGAGGCCGCGAGCCACCCCCAGCGTTCGATCCTGTTGCGCGCGCTCGACGGCAGCGGCGAGGTCGATCCCGACCTCTCGCTGCGCGAGGCGCAGATCAACGACCGGTACCTGCTGTGTTCCGACGGGCTGTCCAGCGTGGTGAGCGCGGAGACGCTCCACCACACGCTGACCACGGTGGACGAGCCCGAGTCGGTGGTCAGGCAGCTCATCGATCTGGCCAACCGGGGCGGGGGCCCCGACAACATCACCTGCATCGTCGCCGACGTCGTGGAGATCGAGGAGGGACAGGTCGTGGCGGGTGACGCCGCCGTGGTGGGCGCCGCCGGATCCAACCGCCTGCGATCACAGCCTCCCGACACCCCGGCGGGCCGGGCGTCCACGATCACCGCTCCACAGCCGGTGATCGTGGACATGGACACCGGTGACGAACCCGTGGGCGGCCCGGCGGCAAGCGCCGTGGCCGCCCCGCGGCGTGTCAGGCGCCGCCGCCTGTGGCCGATCGCGGTGACCGCGATCGTGCTGATGGTGGTGGTCGTGGGGGGTGGGGGGTACTACGGCTACCAGTGGACCCAAGATCAGTACTACGTCGGCGTCCAGGGCGACGAGCTAGTGTTGTTCCGAGGGGTGGACACAAGCCTCGGACCGATCCAACTGAACTCCGTCGCGCAGAGCACGGGCCTGTTGGTGTCCTCCATCCCCGAGCCCGAGCGTGAGCAGGTACGGCGCGGCATCCCCGTCCCCGATCTCCAGGCAGGACAGATCAAGATCAACGACCTGAAGGCCAAGTCGGGCGGTGCCGACAAGCCGTCCCAGCCCACGGCCACCCCCAGCGCCTCGAGGTCCTCCTAGGGTGAGTGCCGTCGACGTCGCGGCCGTCCCCATGACCGCGAAACGGCGGGGGGCGCAGCTCGTCATGCTCGCCTTCGCCGTCGCGATCGTCATGGTCGCCTACGCCAGCGTCGGGCTGGGTCACGACGACCAGGTGCCCGCGGGCATGCTCGTGTACGGCCTCGGTCTCGGCGGGCTGATGCTGGCCGCCTACTTCGTGCTGGCCAAGTTCGCCCCCTGGGCCGACCCCCTGATCCTCCCGCTGGTGACGCTGGTCAACGGCCTCGGCCTGGTCATGATCTACCGCATCGAGCTCGACTCGAACCTCGCCTCCGCCGGCAACCAGCTCTTCTGGACCGCGCTCGGCGTGGTCATGTTCTCCGTCACGCTGATCGTGCTGCGCGACCACCGCGCGCTGCAGCGCATGACGTACACCGCCGGTTTCGTCGGCCTCGGGCTGCTGGTCCTCCCCCTGGTGCCCCTTCTGGGCAAAGAGATCAACGGCGCCCGTATCTGGATCGGCATCGGCGGGTTCACCATCCAGCCGGGTGAGTTCGCCAAGCTGGCGCTGGTCGTGTTCTTCGCCGGGTACCTCGTGGCCAAGCGGGACGTGCTGGCCCTCGCCGGGCGCCGCCTGCTCTTCATCGACCTGCCCCGCGCCCGCGACCTCGGCCCCGTGCTGATCACCTGGGTGGTCAGCGTCGGCGTGCTGGTCCTGGAGAAGGACCTCGGCACCTCCCTGCTGCTGTTCGGCGCCTTCATCGCGATGCTGTACATCGCGACGCAGCGCACCTCCTGGGTGCTGATCGGCCTGGTGCTGTTCCTCGGCGGCGCCTTCGTCGCCGGGCAGCTGTTCAGCCACGTGGGCGCCCGCTTCGACGTCTTCCTCAACCCCGGCGACCAGGCGCTGTACGACCGCGAGTTCGGCGGCAGCTACCAGTTGATGCAGGGGCTGTTCGGCATGGGTTCGGGCGGCATCCTCGGCACCGGTCTCGGGCAGGGCCACCCCGACCTCATCCCGCTGTCGTTCTCCGACTTCATCTTCGCCGCCACCGGCGAGGAGCTGGGGCTCACCGGCCTGATGGCCCTGCTCATGGTGTACGCCCTCATCGTCGAGCGCGGCCTGCGCACCTCCGTGGCCGCGCGCGACCCCTTCAGCAAGCTCCTCGCGGGCGGGCTGTCGTTCACCCTGGCGTGGCAGGTCTTCATCATCGTCGGCGGGGTGACCAACCTCATCCCCCTGACCGGCCTGGTCACGCCGTTCATGTCACAGGGCGGCTCGGCGCTGCTGGCGAACTGGATCATCATCGCGTTGCTGGTCCGCATGTCGGACGCCTCCCGCCGCCCGCCGCCGCAGGCGATCCAGGACGAGGGGCTCACCCAGGTGTTCCAGCGATGAACGGCACCGTCAAGCGCATGGCCGTGGCCTGCCTGCTGATGTTCGGTCTGCTGATGATCAACATCAACTACCTGCAGGCGGTCAAGGCCGACGGCCTGCGCAAGGACAACCGCAACGCGCGCAGCTTCTACGCCCGTTACCAGAACGAGCGCGGCATGATCACCGCGGGCGGCGAGACGCTCGCCAAGTCGGTGGACGTCGGCGGCACCTTCCGCTTCCAGCGCAAGTACACCGACGGCCCGGTGTACGCGCCGGTCCTCGGGTTCTTCGCGCCCGAGAGCGAGCGCGGCATCGAGAGCGCGGCCAACAAATACCTCGACGGCACCCACCCGGACCTCTTCGTCCGCCGGACCGTCGACCTCATCACCAACAAGCCGTCCCGGGGCGCGGCCGTCGACCTGACGCTGGTGCCGAAGGCCCAGGAGGCCGCGTACCGCGACCTGAAGTCGAGCGGAAAGCGCGGCGCGGTCGTGGCGCTGGACCCGAAGACCGGCGCGGTCCTCACCATGGTGTCGGTGCCGAGCTTCGACCCCAACACCATGGCGGTGCCGGACAAGGCGAAGGCGGCGCAGGCGTACAACAAGCTCGACAAGAACGAGAACGAGCCGCTGATCAACCGCGCGATCGCCAAGACGTACGCCCCCGGCTCCACCTTCAAGGTGGTCACCTCCGCCGCGTACCTCAGCGAGGACGACTCGCGGGACGTGAACACCACGGTGGACGCGCCGGACATCCTGCCGCTGCCCGGCACCACCATCGGCCTGCGCAACTACCACGGCGAGTCGTGCGGCGGGCGGGCGTCGCTGCTGGACGCGCTGACCATCTCGTGCAACACGGCGTTCGCCTCGATGGCGCTGGAGATGGGCTACGACAAGCTGAGCGAGCAGTCCGCGAAGTTCGGCGTCGGGCAGGAGCTGAGCATCCCGCTGAGCGTCGCGCGCAGCGACATCGGCAAAGACGAGGGCAAGGCCGCGCTGGCCAAGACCGCCATCGGCCAGCAGAGCAACCAGATGACCCCCCTGCAGATGGCGATGATCGCCGCGGGCATCGCCAACGAGGGCAAGGTCATGAAGCCCTACCTCATCAACAAGATCGTCAGCCCGGACGGCGACGAGATCGACGGCGCCCGGCCCCAGGAGATGGACGAGGCGATCAGCCCCGAGGTCGCGGGCGAGCTGCGCCAGATGATGATCGGCGTTGTGCAGAACGGCACGGGCACCACGGCGCAGATCCCGAACGTCACCGTGGCCGGCAAGACCGGCACCGCCGAGACCTCCCCCGGCGCCCCCTCGCACGCCTGGTTCATCTCGTTCGCCCCGGCAGAGGACCCCAAGGTCGCGGTCGCGGTGTTCGTCGAGTCCGGCAGCGCCGGCAACGACGCGACCGGCGGCGCGGTGGCCGCGCCGATCGCCAGGGACGTCATGCAGGCGGTGCTCGACCGGTGACCTTCGCCAACCGGGTGCTGAGCGATCGCTACCGGCTGACCGGGCGCATCGCGACCGGCGGCATGGGCGAGGTCTGGCGCGCCGTGGACCAACTGCTCGGCCGCGAGGTCGCGGTGAAGCTGCTGCGCCAGCACGTCGCCGCGCACCCCGAGTTCCGCGAGCGCTTCCGGGTCGAGGCCCGGATCACCGCGGGCCTCGCCGACCCGGGCATCGCCCAGGTCTTCGACTACGGCGAGCAGGACGAGATCGCCTATCTCGTGATGGAGCTGGTCTCCGGGGAGCCGCTGTCGGCCATCCTGGCCCGCAACGGCACGCTGAGCCCCGAGGTCACCCTGGACGTGCTCGGCCAGACCGCCCGCGCGCTGTACGCCGCGCACCGCGCCGGGGTCATCCACCGCGACATCAAGCCGGGCAACATCCTGATCACCGACACCGGTGTCGTCAAGATCACCGACTTCGGCATCGCGCGGGCGCTGGAGGCCGCCCGCATGACCATGACCGGCACCGTGCTCGGCACCGCCCAGTACGTCAGCCCCGAGCAGGCGTCGGGCAGCACCCTCACCCCGTCCACCGACGTGTACTCCCTCGGCGTGGTCGCCTACGAGTGCCTGACCGGCCGGCCGCCGTTCAGCGCGGGCAACCAGGTGGCGATCGCCCTGCTCCACCTGAACGAGCAGGTGCCGCCGCTGCCCGCCGCCGTGCCGAAGCCGGTGCGCGACCTCGTCGTCGCCATGCTGGCCAAGAGCCCGGACCACCGGCCGCGCACCGCGCAGGAGGCCGCCGACCGCGCGATGGTGCTGCGCGGCTCCCTGACCACGCCGAGCGAGGCGCACCTCGGCACGCTCACCGGCCCGTCCGGCGTCCCCGCCGGTGACGCTCAGCCACCGGCGGAGCCGCCGCGGGACGCGCCCGGACGCCCTGCGGACCCCCAGAACGGTCCCGGCACGCACCCCTCCGGCCCCCTTCACCCCGTCGGCGCCGGCGCCTCCGGCACGGGTGACCCGTTCGGCGGCCTGTACGAGACCGGGTCCGTCGAGCGGTCCGGCACCACCCGCATCGGCCGCCCGCCGGGAGGCAGCCGCCCCGCCGGACCGGCCCCCGCCGGCCCGCGGGAGCGTCCTGACCGGCGGCGACGGCTCTCGGCGATCGGTCTGGTCGCGGCGGCGGGCTGCGCGGCGGCGGTCGGTTTCGGCGCGATGACCGCGGGCGCCCTGCCCGAGTTCACGGTCGACGGCGGGCCGAGCACCTCGGCCCCGCCGGCGACCGGCGCGACCTCCCCGGCGGCGTCCCCGGGCGCCGTCCCGGTCACATCTCGTCCACAACAATCGGTGACGCCTGTCAGGCCGACGGTGTCACGGTCGGCTACGGTAAGCAGGACGGCGACACCCACCCGGCGACGGACGCCGAGCCCCACTCCGTCTCCCACTCCGACCCCTACTCCGACGCCCACACCGACCCCCACGCCGAGTGAGACGCCAAGCCCCACCTCATCCTCAAGCACCACAATCCCCCCGAACGGGGAGACGTAATGCGGCGTGGGGTCGATGATGGACACCGGCAGCCGCACCGCGGGCCGGTACCCAAGATGAACGGCAAGGGACAGTGCAGGAAATGACTCAGCCTCGGCTACTCGGTGGTCGATACGAACTCGACGGGGTCGTCGGGCGAGGCGGCATGGCCGAGGTGTATCGCGCCCGGGACATTCGGCTGGACCGCGTCGTCGCGATCAAAACGCTGCGTTCGGACCTGGCACGTGATCACACTTTCCAGGCCCGGTTCCGCCGCGAGGCACAGTCCGCGGCGTCCTTGAACCATCCCTCGATCGTCGCGGTCTACGACACCGGCGAGGACATGACCGACGGCACCCCCGTGCCGTACATCGTCATGGAGTTCGTCGACGGCCGTACCCTCCGCGACCTGCTGCGCCAGGACCGCCGGCTGCTTCCCGAGCGCGCGGTCGAGCTGGTGGACGGCATCCTGCGCGCGCTGGACTACAGCCACCGCGGCGGCATCGTGCACCGCGACATCAAACCCGCCAACGTCATGATCACCCTTGCCGGCGACGTCAAGGTCATGGACTTCGGCATCGCCCGCGCGATGGCCGACTCCGCCGCCACCATGACCCAGACCGCCCAGGTGATCGGCACCGCGCAGTACCTCTCGCCCGAGCAGGCCCGGGGCGAGCGCGTGGACGCCCGCAGCGACATCTACTCCACCGGCTGCGTGCTGTACGAGCTGCTCACCGGGCAGCCGCCGTTCACCGGCGACTCCCCGGTGGCCATCGCCTACCAGCACGTCCGCGAGGACCCCATCCCGCCGTCGCAGATCGACCGTGAGATCCCCCGCTGGGCGGACGCGATCGTGCTGAAGGCCATGGCCAAGGACCCCGCGCAGCGCTACCAGAGCGCCCAGGAGATGCGGGCCGACATCCAGCGCGCCATGTCCGGCATGCCGGTCGACGCCGCGCAGACGATGGCCCTGAACAACAGCTACTCCCCCCAGCCGACCCGCACGCTGAACGCCCCCGGCGGCCCGGCCACCCAGCACGCCGGCGCGGTGCCGCCCTACGACTACGCCCCCACCCAGACCGGCGGCCGGTACGAGCGCCGCCGGGCGAACAGCGGCAACACCGCGCTGAAGACCGCGGCGTGGATCCTCATCCCGCTGCTCGTCATCGGCGCGTTCATCGGCGTCGGGTACGCCTTCCTCAGCTCGCCCGGCACGCCGGACGCCGGGGCGAAGTTCGCGGTCCCGATGGTCGCCGGCCAGACGGCCAAGGGCGCGAAGGCCACCCTGGAGGGCCTCGGCCTGAAGGTCCAGGTGGTCCAGGAGTTCAGCTCGGACGTCGAGAAGGACACCGTCATCGGAACCGACCCCGAGGGCGGCACCGAGGTGTCCAAGGGCGACACCGTGACGCTCAAGGTCTCCAAGGGCGTCAAGCAGGTGGTCGTGCCCACCCTGGTCGGCCTCACCGTCGACGAGGCCACCCAGACCCTCGAGGCCAACGGCCTGAAGGCCCAGGTCGTGCAGGCGCTGTCCAACCGCGAGCAGGAGAAGGTCTTCCAGTCCAAGCCGGCCGCGGGCCAGAAGGTCGACGAGAACTCCATCGTCAAGATCTACGTGCCGAAGACGCAGACCGAGGTGCCCGACGTCACCGGGCAGACCCTGCGGGACGCCAAGGCCACGCTGGAGGCCGCGAACTTCAAGGTCAAGGTCGTGCGCCAGGAGAGCGCGGACGTGCCCGAGGGAAGCGTCATCAGCCAGAGCCCGCAGGGCGGCGCCAAGCTGACCTCGGGGATGACCATCACGCTGGTGGTGTCCACCGGGCCGCCGCAGGAGCAGTTCCCGACCGACGAGCCGACCGACCCGGTGCCGACCGACGAGCCGACCGACGACCCCACCAGTGAAGACCCGCCGCTCAGCGACCCGCCGCCGGACTTCGGCAACTGACGGTCCTCATGCGAAGAGGGTCTCCGCCGCTCGGGGGCGACGGCGGAGACCCTCATCCATTAGTCGTCACGGCGGCGGTGAACGTTACATGGTTTGCCCGAGCCAATTCCCGAGCAGCCGGTGCCCGTGCTCGGACAGCACGGACTCGGGGTGGAACTGCACTCCTTCGATCCTCGCCGTCCGGTGGCGCAGCCCCATGACGACGCCCCCGGCGGTGCGGGCGGTGACCTCCAGCACGGGCGGCACGCTGTCCGGCACGACGGCGAGCGAGTGGTAGCGCGTCATGGTCACCGGGGAGGGCAGGCCCTCGAAGACCCCCTGGCCGTCGTGGAGGACAGGGCTGGTCCTGCCGTGCATGAGCTCGGGGGCGCGGGCCACGACGCCGCCGTAGGCGACCGCGATGGCCTGGTGGCCGAGGCAGACGCCGAGCAGCGGCAGGTCGTGGGCGGCGCAGTGGCCGACCAGGGGCACGCTGACCCCGGCGGCCTCGGGGGTGCCGGGTCCCGGGCTGATCACCACCCCGTCGAACCCGTCGGCGTCGTGCGGGCGGACGACGTCGCGCGGCCGGACGTCGCATTCGGCGCCGAGCTGCCGAAGGTACTGCACGATCGTGTGCACGAAGCTGTCGTGGTTGTCCACCACGAGCACCCGGGTCATCCTCCGACGGTCCCCCGATCGACGGTCACGTACGGCTCCAGGATAGGGAACACGAGGTACCACAGGATCACCCCGGCCAGCATTACGAGCGCCAGCATCGTCAGCGTCTTCACCAGGACGCCGCCGGGGACGATCCGCCAGATCCATCCGTACATGTGCGACCTCGCTCCCGCCGCCGCGCGGCGGCTCAGTCCTCCCGGCCCGTGGTGCCGGACAGCACGCCAAAGACGATCAGCCGCTGCCGGTCGGAGTACTCCGGATGGCAGGTGGTGAGCGTGATCATCGCCTTGGCGGGGCGCCGGCCCGGGCGTTCCGGCACGGGGGCGACCACGTCCACGGCCGCCGGGTCCACGACCTTGGTCCGCGACACCTGGTAGGTGTACCGGCCCGCGGGGGCGTCCACGACGATCTCGTCGCCGCGGTGCAGCTCGTCCAGCCGGTTGAACGGCGCGGCGTAGGTGGTGCGGTGCCCGGACACCACGAAGTTCCCCACCTCGCCGGGCAGCGCCGTGCCCGGGTAGTGCCCCGGCCCCTTGCGCAGGTCCCCGGGGTCGACGCCTTCGAGGACGACGTACTCGTAGTCCCTGCCGAAGCGGGGGATCCTGATCAGGCCGACGGCGTCGCCGATGTCGAGCTTGGCGAGCTTCTTGGCGACCTTGGCCTGCCGCGCGTCCTCGGCCAGCTCGCGCTTCAGCAGCAGCTGGTGGTGCTGGGTGTAGGAGCCGGTGCCCCACAGCAGGTAGGCGCAGAACAGGAGCATGGCCACGCCGCAGGTGACGCTGAGCTCACCGAAGGTCCGCAGCACCACCCTCACCGGGCCCAGGTTAGCGCCGCCTCTCCCGGCCGCCCGTGCCGCCGGACGGGACCTTGACCTAGACTTTGCCGGACGTCCCCGCGCACGCCGGAGGGAGAGGCTGACCGTTCCGGAATGGCCGTGCGGCGTCCGCGCCGACTAGGCTTACACGGGTCTTCTTACACCAGCCGTTACGCTGGCTGCCAGAGCCCGCGACACCCCGTGGGTCCCCACCAGGAGAGCTGCCGTGCCCAAGTCCAACACCCGCAAGAAGGCGGTCTACACGCCGCCGCAGAAGTCGCAGCAGGTCAAGGTGAGCCCGCGCTGGCTGGCACCGGTCATGGTCGCCGCGTGGATCATCGGCATCCTGTGGATCGCGCTGTTCTACATCGCGCCGACGATGCCGTTCCTGTCGACGCTCAGCAACTGGAACCTGCTGATCGGCTTCGGTTTCATCATCTTCGGCGTGGTGCTGTCCACCCGCTGGCGTTAGCGCCTGGCGGTCCTGCCGTCCGGCGCCATTACCAGCGGAGGCCGCGGTGAGCATGGCATTTCCACAGGTTTTATCCACAACCTGGGGAAGCAGTCTCACCCCGCCCCGGTGAACGGCGACGCCAGCGGCGGCAGGACCATCACGGTCAGCACCAGCGCGATCAGCACCGCGAGCACCGTACCGAGCTGGAACGCCGTCCGGTTGCGCTTCGGCGCGTAGGCGAACAGCGCGGTGACCAGCGTTCCCGTGACCAGGCCGCCGAGGTGGCCCTGCCAGCTGATCCCCGGGATCGCGAAGGTCAGCACGACGTTGATCCCGATCAGCCAGAGCACGCCGCGCATGTCGTAGCCCATGCGGCGGCTGATCACGAACATCGCGCCGAACAGGCCGTAGATCGCACCCGAGGCGCCGACCGCGATGCTGCCGAAGAGGTAGACCGCCACCGAGCCGCCGAGCGCGGCCAGCAGGTAGAGCGCGGTGAACCGCACCGAGCCGAGCAGCCGTTCGAGCTGCGGGCCGATGGCGAACAACGCCCACATGTTGAACAGGATGTGCCAGAAGGACGGCGGCGGCGCGTGCAGGAACGCCCCGGTGAACAGCCGCCACCACTCCCCGTAGGCGACGTAGTCGGCCGACATGGCGAAGCGGCTCAGCACCTGGTCCGGGTTGACCACCTCGGCGAGATAGGCGAGCACGTTGATCGCGAGAAGGGCCCAGGTGACGACCGGTGTGGTGACGGGGCGCCCGCCGAACGCCGCCTCGGCGCGCCGGACCGTCCTGCCGCCCTCGCGCACGCACTCGACGCACTGGTGGCCGACCGAGGCGACCCGCATGCAGTCAGGGCAGATCGGCTTGTCACAACGCTGGCAGCGGACGTAGGTCTCGCGGTCGGGGTGGCGGTAGCAGGTGGGGACGTGGTCGCCGGCCGGCTCGTCACGGGGGGCCGGGGGTCCCGGGTGGTCTGGCTGAGTGGTCATCGCCGGTGGAGGCTCCTTCGCCTGTGCGCTTATCCACAGACTGCCACCCTAATGAGGGTGCCGAGTACCCGGCGCGGCACCACGGCCCGAAACGGTGCCCGCGGTGCCGCGCCGAACCGGCGTCAACCGGGTGGTTCAGGACGTCACGCGCTCGATGACGACGTCTTCCAGGACGATGTCGACGACGGGGCGCTCCTGGCGGGTCTGGGTCTTGGAGATCGCGTCCACGATGTCCGCGCCCTCGATGACCTCGCCGAAGATCGTGTGCTTGCCGTTGAGGTGGGGGGTCGGCACGACGGTGATGAAGAACTGCGAGCCGTTGGTGCCCTTGCCGAACCTCTTGCCGGCGTTCGCCATGGCCAGGAGGTACGGCCGGTTGAACTGCAGGTCGGGGTGGATCTCGTCGTCGAAGGCGTAGCCGGGGCCGCCGATGCCCTGGCCGATCGGGTCGCCACCCTGGATCATGAAGCCCTCGATCACACGATGGAAGATCGTGCCGTTGTACAGGCTGGAGGTGGACTTCTCCCCGGTCTCCGGGTGCGTCCACTCCCGGGTGCCCTCGGCGAGCTCGACGAAGTTGCGCACGGTCTTCGGCGCGTGGTTCGGGAGCAGGCGGACCTTGATGTCCCCCAGGGTGGTCTTGAGCTTCGCGATCAGGTTCTCGGCCACTGCCGGGCCCCCTTCTATCGGCCCGGATGACGGGCGCAAACGGTCTGTTTCCACCGACCAAGGCTGGTCAGCCACTCCGGCATCCTCCCACGGGCCGCATGATTGAGCGGCTTCCGATCGGGAAGGTGAGCCTGCGGGGCCCCACTGATAGGGGAGGTTGTCGTGTCCCTGACACTGAGAAAACGCCGTGTCGCGTCGGCGATGCCGATGGCACGGATGGCGGGTATGAAGTCCCGCGCGTTGCGCACGGCCGAGCGGATCGGCCCGATGGCGAGCACCGCCCGTGAGACGGCGGCGCACCGCATCGAGGACGCCCGCGTCTGGGCCGCGCCAAGGCTCGACCGGGCCGCTCATTCGGTCGAAGAGGACATCGCGCCGAAGGTGAGCGCGTTCCTCGCCACGGCCGCCGAGCGGATCGATCCGGCGCCGTCGGTGCGCCGGCGGAGCCGCTGGACGACCGTCGCCCTGCTGGCGGGCTGCGCGGCGTGCGCGGTCGGCATCGTGTTGTACCGCAACAACACGCGCCGGTGGGCCGACTCGATGAAGGACTCCGCGGCCGACGCCAGCCGGTGGTCCGCCGCACGGGCCACCGAGGACTCCGACGGCTCGATGAGCGGGGTGCGGGAGGGCGAGGACACCCCCAAGGCGTACTGACCCTTTTATAGGTTTTGCCCAGCGTAGGTGGTGATTAGTGGGCTGTCGGATGGGCAGCGGTAGCGCGTGTCCGACACCCCCACTTCAGAACAGGCCGAGAGCCCGGAGGCTTCCGCCGCCGGATCACGGCACCCCGGCGGCTTCACGTCCGCCGAGGACCCGCCCCGGGCCGTAGAGCGGGCCGCGGACGCGCCGGCCGCCTCCCACGCGGTGGACCGCAGCGATGACGAGCAGCCCTTCGGAAGGCCGGGGCGCCCGCTCCGCGACAATCCCTTCCTGTTCGGGCTGACCGGCGCGCTCGGCGTGCTGACGGCCTGGCTGCTGGTCCAGGCCATCGCCGGCGCGGGCTCCGCGATCGTGCTGATCGTCATCTCGCTCTTCCTCGCGGTCGGGCTGAACCCCGCCGTGGAGGCGCTGCAGAACCGGAACGTGCCGAGACGGCTGGCCATCGCCATCGTGTTCCTGGCGGTCATCGCGGTGTTCGCGGGGTTCGGGCTGGCGCTCGTCCCGCCGCTCACCGACCAGACCAGCGCGTTCATCCAGCACCTGCCGGAGTACGTGCAGCAGTTGCAGAACTCCCCGCTGATCCGCTCGGTGGACGAGCGGTACCAGGTGCTGGAGAAGGTCCAGCAGTACATCAGCAGCGGCGACCTGGCGACCCAGTTGTTCGGCGGCTTGCTCGGCGTGGCCAGCGTGGTGATCAGCGCGCTGTTCAGCGGGCTCACCGTGCTGGTGCTGACGTTGTACTTCCTCGGCTCGCTGAACTCCATCAAGGAGACGGGCTACCGCCTGGTGCCGCGTTCCCGGCGGACCCGCGTGCGGCTGCTCGGCGACGAGATCATCAAGCAGATCGGCGGCTTCGTCGCCGGGAACCTCATCATCTCGCTGATCGCGGGAGTGGTGACGTACATCTTCCTGTCGATACTCCAGGTGCCGTACGCCCTGGCACTCGCGCTGTTCGTCGCGGTGACCGACCTCATCCCCATGGTGGGCGCGGTGATCGGCGCCGCGGTGGCGTCCGGGGTGGCGTTCTTCACGTCGGTCCAGGCGGGCATCGCCTGCGTGATCTTCTTCGTGATCTACCAGCAGATCGAGAACTACTTGATCTCGCCGCCGGTGTTCAAGTCTTCGGTGAACGTGCCGCCGATCGCGACCATCGTCGGCGCGCTGATCGGCGGCACTCTGCTCGGCGTCGTCGGCGCCCTGCTCGGCATCCCGCTGGCCGCCGCCGTGCTGCTCATCGTCCGCGAGGTCGTGTTCCCTCGTCAGGAACGGCTGTGAGCCTGTCCCGCTCGTACGGCGGCCCGTAAGGCCGCTCGGCGGCGTTCCGCTTGCGGCGCCTGCGCATCACGAACCAGCCGACGCCAAGCGCGACCAGGCCCAGCGGGGTGCGGGCGAGCCAGCGCGTGACGACGAGCTTCAGAATCCGTTTCACGGTCCCTCCTCGTTGCGTTCCGCATCTCTACCCTCCCGGCCGGTGATCATGCCGGGACCCCGCGGGCGCCGTCAGCGGGTCAGATGGTCCACTTCTGATTGGCCCATCCGTTGCAGTCCCAGAGCTGCGCCTTCGCGCCGTTCGCACCGATGCCGCCGAGGTCGGCGTCCAGGCAGCGGCCGTTGTAGAGGCTGTAGACGGTGTGGCTGATCGCGTCGTAGATCCACTTCTGGTTGCTCCAGCCGTTGCAGTCCCACAGCTGCACCTTCGTGCCGTTGCTCCCGATCGTGCCGAGGTCGGCGTCCAGGCAGCGGCCGTTGTACTCGCTACGGATCGTGTGCGTGCGCACGTCGTAGGTCCACTTCTGGTTGTTCCAGGTGTGGCACTTCCACAGCTGGACCTTCGTGCCGTTGCCGCCGATCGTGCCGAGGTCGGCGTCCAGGCATTGCCAGTTGGAGTGGTTGCGGATCGGCCCCGCCGCCCGCGCGGCGGCGACGCCCGCCCCGCCCACGATGATCACGGCGCAGCCGGACACGGCGGTGAACAACTGGGCGGCCCTGATGAGGTTGCGGCGCATTACGCCTGGTCTCCCTCTCGAACGACTACGGACGGTAGCCGAACATACACGCGGAGGCAGACGGCGACGACGATGACACGTCGAGGAGATCATCGTGCCGGGCCGTTCGCGGACGGCCCGGCCGCGTCACATGTTGATCATGTGTCCGGCGAGCCCGTGGACGGCCTCCTTGATCGCCTCACCGAGGGTCGGGTGCGCGTGGACGTTGCGCGCGACCTCGTGCACCGTAAGGTCCCACTGCTGGGCGAGCGTCAGCTCGGGCAGCAGCTCGGTCACCTCGGGCCCGATCAGGTGGGCGCCCAGCAGCTCGCCGTGCTCCTCGTCGCTGAGCAGCTTGACGAAGCCGACGGCGTCCCCGAGCCCGTGCGCCTTGGCGTTCGCGGTGAACGGGAACTTCGCGACCTTCACCGCGAAGCCCTTCTCCCTGGCCTGCGCCTCGGTGTACCCGAAGCTCGCGATCTGCGGCTGGCAGTAGGTCGCCCGGGGGATCATCACGTAGTCGAGCTCCATCGTCTCGGCGTCCGCGATGGTCTCGGCGGCGATGATGCCCATCGCCTCGGCGGCGTGCGCGAGCATCAGCTTGGCCGTGACGTCGCCGATGGCGTAGATGTGCGGCACGTTGGTCCGGCACCGGCCGTCCACGTCGATGGCGCCCCGGTCGGTGAGGCGCACGCCGGTGCTCTCCAGGCCGTAGCCCGCGGTCCGCGGCTGGAAGCCGATGGCCTGCAGCACCTTGTCCGCTTCGAGGGTGCGCCGCTCCCCGCCGCGCGACACCTCGACCTTGACCTTTTCGCCCGACTCGTCGATGGACTCCACCCGGGTCGAGGTCAGCACCTCGATGCCGAGGCGCTTGTAGCGGCGGGCCAGCTCGGCGGACACCTCCTCGTCCTCCAGCGGGACGATCCGGTCGAGGAACTCCACGATCGTCACCTTGACGCCGTACGCGCTCAGCACGTACGCGAACTCCACGCCGATCGCGCCGGCCCCGGCGATGACGATGCTCTCCGGCAGGGTGTCGCTGAGGATCTGCTCCTCGTAGGTGACCACGCGCTCGGTGACGGAGGTGCCCGGCAGCATCCGTGTGGTCGCGCCGGTGGCGATGACGCAGTGGTCGAACGTCACGGTCTCCAGGCCGCCCGCGCCAGCCACCTGGAGGGAGTTCGGGCCGGTGAAGGTGCCACGGCCGTCGTACTCGGCGATGCCGTTCTTCTTCATCAGGTAGTGGACGCCCTTGACCCGGCCGTCGGCCACCTTGCGGCTGCGCGTGAAGGCCTCGGCGTAGTCGAAGGTGACCGTGCCGTCCACCCGGATGCCGAAGGTCTTGGCCTCGCGGGTGAACAGGTGGGCGAGCTCGGCGTTGCGCAGCAGCGCCTTGGAGGGGATGCAGCCGACGTTGAGGCAGACGCCGCCCCAGTACCGTTCCTCGACCACCGCGGTGCTGAGCCCGAGCTGGGCGGCCCGGATGGCCGCGACGTAGCCGCCGGGGCCCGCCCCGACGACCACGACGTCAAAATGAGCAGTCATGCACCGGACCATATGGGGTGCGGGGCCGCAGTACCGCACCGGGGGGCGGGTCGGGCGGCCGGACGGCGGCGGCGCGCCGCCCGCGCGCGGCGGCCGGCCACGCGGCCCGACCGGCAAGTCCGAACCTATCCGTGGATGATGCGCCTTTTATTGCCTTAACCGGCTCGCCATTCCTCAAGCGTCTTTGTCGGAGTAAATCGCTCAAGATCCAGATGCCGGACAAGGCGGGGAAATGGTGATTTTCCGACATCCGGTCATTTGGTGCCTGTCAGGCCCGGCTACCTGCACCTATGCGGGCGTAAGCCCCATCGTGGCCAGCGAATCCGGGTGTTCCGTCGGGATCATGAGCAAGATCGTTTGATATGTCCGATGAAGTCCGGAAATACAGATCTGAAGACTACAACAACAGATTAACCAGCTTGCAAAAGGCTACGATCGGCGTTTGTCCGACCTCGCATCCGGAAAACAAGACAAGCGGGAGACCTACTCAGTCATCAAGTGATTCACCGAAAAATCCGCGTGAATCCCATCACTACGTACCTCGCTGTCATCCAAAAGGGAGATGCAATGCCCAACTTCGCGAAATTCGTGGGCACGCTTACCGTCGGCGCCGTACTCACCGGCGGCGTGGTCGGCCTGGAGGTCGCGACCATCGCCACCACCGCCAACGCGGCCACCACGATCAGCATGGGGGGTGGGGGCGACTACGACGACCTCTTCCGCAACCGGAACCGCAGCTACAACCGGAACCGCAACTGGTCCAGGAACCTGGCCCGCCACTACAACCGGGCCGCGGCCCGCAGCTGGGCACGGAACTGGGCCCGTCACCTGAACCGCAGCCACAGCCGCAGCGCCAACGTCAACCGCCAGGCCCAGACCGTCAACATCAACCTCGTCTTCCCCGACACCCTCACCTCGCCCGTGACGGCCACCGCCACCATCCCGGGCACGTGGACGACGTCGGCAACCCGCTGACCGGCCCGATCCGCCGCGCCCTCCGCACGGCGACCTACAGGCCCAGGCACGGTACCCTCCCGTTCCTGGGCCTGGCCCATGTCCCGGGCACCCTTATCCTCACCCCAGACTTTTCCCGCCGTCCGCGCGATCACCGCCCACATCGAGGTTCCGTCCCCGATACTGGGGTCCGGCGGCAGGCGGAGCCAGGGAGGTTCACCCCATGGGCAGCAAAGAGGTCGACGAGTTCGTGAGGACCAAGGTCCTCCCCCAGCACCAGGACATCGTGGCGATGCTCCGCGCCCTCATGAAGGAGAACGCCCCGGGCGCGAGCGAGATGATCAGTCGCGGCTCGCCGGCCTGGCAGGGCGACAAGATGATCGCGATCATCAGCACCAGCAAGACCCACATCACCTTCGCGTTCGCGCGCGGCGCCGAGTTCGACGACGGCTACGGCCTTCTGGACGGCATCGGCAAGACCACCCGGCACATCAAGATCAAGAATGTCGACTCCGTCGACAAGGCCGCGCTGCGCGACTACATCAAGCAAGCGGTCGCGCTCGACGGCAAGTGAGGCATCGCACCCGGAGACCGGGACCGCCCGCGGCGGCCCCGGTCCCGGTGCGTCAGGCCTGAACGGCCCGTTCCAGCAGTGCCCGGTTGCGGATCATCCACGCGGCGGCTCTTGCCCGCCACGCGAGCGCCCACAGCGGCGTGGGATCGGTGGACTCCCCGGTGATCCCGGCACGGGCCGCCTCGGCGGCGCAGTCCCGGATGGCGATCTCGATCATCCGGGTGACCAGGCCGTCCCGGCCGGCGGCGGGCAGCCCGTAGCCGTCCAGGAACATGCCGAGCCACCCGGCACGGGTGGCCGCGTCAGGCAGGTCGTTGCGCTCGGCGACGTCGTCGTCGTGCAGCTGCGCCTGCCACCACGCGGTGGCCACCACCTCGTCGAGCGGGTCGACCGGTCCCGCCAGCGTCCAGTCGATGAACGCCACCGGGAGCCCGTCCCTGAGCACGGTGTGCCAGGGGCCCGCGTCGCAGTGCCCGATCACCGACCCCGGGCCCTCCCGGTGCATCCACCACGGTTGCCAGCTCAGCCCCGGCGGTGGCCGGAAGCCCGCCGTGGCGGTGTGCAGGTCGCCGAGCAGGCGGCCCGCCTGCCAGACGGCCTCGCCCGACAGGGTGCGCAGGTGGACCACGGACCCCTCGACGTAGGTCAGGATCTCGTTGTCGTCGTCGTCGAGCCCGGTGCCGGCCACCCGGGGGGCGCCGGTGAACCCGGCCTCCTCCAGATGGCGCAGCAACGCGTGGACGGCTCCCGTCCACGGGCCGGCGGCACTCCTGACGGTGCCGTCGGAACGGGTGACGCGACTGGGTCCTCCCTCGGCCGCGGGCAGCGGCTCGAAGGATGATGAGGATCGCACGATTTCTCCTCGTGTCAGCGTGCTGAAGCGGTGCCGCGATGCCGGGAATCGGCACCGCGGGCACGCGGCGCGGTGTGGACCGCGGCCGCGTGGGACCGCCGCGCGGTGAGGAGACGCACGTCTCGCCGGGTCGCTCACGGCGAGAGGGGAGGTCAGACTCCGGCGTGCTCCCGCGCCGCGGCGGTGACGACCACTTCACGCTCGACCATGCACACCATCATCGACCTCCTAGGGGTGGACGCGGTCAGGCTAACCCGGCCGCCGTCCCCGCCGCATCGGGTTTTGCGCCCGCACGGCGAACGGCCACCTCCCGGGGTCGGGAGGTGGCCGTCGGACCGGGGGTACCGGCCCCGCGTGGACCGGAGGTCAGGTGACCCGCTCCCTAGCGGACGGTGAGCAGGGCGTTGTAGGCGGGCTTGGGCGCCAGGTTCTCGTCGAAGACGCAGGCGGCACCCTCACCGGTGAACCAGCCGGGGACCCACGAGTGGCGGTCGGTGTAGCCCCAGACGGTGAACTCCACGCAGCGGCGGTTGTCGGCGCAGGTGGTCAGCATCCGCTTGTAGTAGTCGGCCTGGGTGGCCAGCTTCTCCGGGGTCACCGGCAGCACCATGCGCACGTCGGCCTCGGTGATCGCGGCCTCCAGCCCGAGGTCGGTGAACTGCTTCATGACGGAGGGGAAGTCGGCCGGGTAGTCGTACTGGATGCCGAGGTGCCCCTGGAAGCCGACGCCGTGGATCGGCACCCGCTTGGCCTTGAGGTCCTTGACGATGTTCAGCGTGGTCGCGATCTTGGCGGCGTTCCACTCGATGTTGTAGTCGTTGATGTAGAGCTTGGCGTGCGGGTCGGCCTGGTGGGCCCAGCGGAAGGCGTCGGCGATGTAGCCGGGGCCGAGCTTCTCCAGCCAGATGGTCTGGCGCATGTTGCCCTCGTCGTCCACGACCTCGTTGACGACGTCCCAGGCGCGGATCTTGCCGCGGTAGCGGCCGACCTCCTTGAAGATGTGGTCGCGCAGGATCCCGCGCAGCTCGGCGGCGTCGATGCTGCCGTCCGCGACGCCCGCGGTGAGCCAGGCGGGGATCTGGTTGTGCCACACCAGCGTGTGCCCGCGCACCTTCTGGTCGTTGCGCATGGCGTTGCGGACCACGGCGTCGGCGCCCTCCCAGGTGAACCGGCCGCGCTCGGGCTCGACCGACTCCCACTTCATCGCGTTCTCCGCGGTGATGTGGGTGAATTCACGGTTGAGCGTGCGGCGGTAGTCGCTCTCGTCCGCCAGTGCCGTGACGTCCACGGCCGATCCGATGAACACCTTGGTCTTCTGCGACAGCTCGCGCAGGTTGTCCGGGGTCCTTCCGCCGTGCCCCGGGTGCTGCGCGGCGATCGCCGGCAAAGGTACGGCCACCGCGAGCGCGATGGTTGCCAGGCCCAGTAGGACGCGTTTCATGGATTCCTCACTTGGGGTCATGGATGACGATCTGCTGGTCCCCCGACTAACGACGCACGATCTTTGAAACTTTCGTACTGATGCCGAGATGTTTCGTGTCATGAAACGTAGATGTAACGCAGAGCGCCGTCAACGGTCCGAAATCTTTCGGAGACATCACCCCAGGTGACGCTGATTTTTCCCTTCAGACCTTTCTGGAGCCCGGAAAACGGAAAGGCCACATCCCGCGAGGGGAGGTGGCCGGGCACGTTCCGAGCCGGTGGTCAGGCCGGAAGCGGGTACCGGTAGGACAGGTCGGCCTGGATCCAGCCCGGGTACTCCATCGGCAGCGCGCTGACGGCGTCCAGCTCGGCGACGTCCTCCCCGGTGAGCTCCAGGTCCACGGCGGCGAGGTTCTCGGCGAGCTGGTCCACGCGCTTGGCGCCGACGATGGCGCTGGTCACGCCGGGCCGGGCGAGCAGCCAGGCGAGGGCGACCCTGGCGACGCCCACCTCGTGGCGGGCCGCGACCCGGCGCAGCACGTCGACGACGTCGTACGTGCGCTCCCGGTCCACCGGCGGGAACTCCAGCGTCGCGCGCCGCCCGCCGCCGTCCCGCTCGCCGTCCCGGTCGAACTTGCCCGACAGCAGGCCTCCGGCCAGCGGGCTCCACACCAGCAGGCCGAGCCCCTGGTCCCGCACGACGGGCAGGACCTCGCGCTCGATGTCGCGGGCGGAGAGCGAGTAGTGCGACTGCAGGGAGGCGAACCGGGCCCAGCCCTGCCGCTCGGAGACGCCGAGGGCCTTCATGGTCTGCCAGGCGGTCAGGTTCGAGGCGCCGACGTAGCGGATCTTGCCCTGCCGCACGGCGTCGTCCAGCGCGGACAGCGACTCCTCGAACGGCGTCACCGGGTCGAAGTTGTGGATCTGGTAGAGGTCGATGTGGTCGGTGCGCAGCCGCCGCAGGCTGTCCTCCAGCGACCGCATGATGTACATGCGGGACTGGCCGACGTCGTTCGGGCCCGTGCCCGTCCGCGCGGTCATCTTGGTGGCCAGCACCACGTCACGGCGGCGGCTGCCGAGCACCTGACCGAGGATCTCCTCCGACTCGCCGCCGGCGTACACGTCGGCGGTGTCGATGAGGTTGACACCGTGGTCGAGCGCGACGCCTACCAGGCGGTCGCCGTCCTTCGCGTCCAGCGCGCCGACCGCGTCCCAGACCTGGTCTCCGCGCCCGCCGAGGGTCATCGCGCCCAGTGAGATACGGGAAACGTAGACTCCGGTGGTCCCGAGCTGCGCGTATTTCATCGTTCATGCCTTCCGGATGGGTGGGGTCATCGGCACGCTACATCCGGACAAATGGGACAATCTATGAGTTAACGTCCGCCATTCATGCGCGATCGTCCGGAGGTCTCGTGGACCCGATGTCCGACGTGCTGACCCTGCTGAACATCCGCGGCGCCTACTCCTCGCGCTTCGAGGCCACGGGCCGCTGGGCGCTGCGCTTCCGCGGGTTCCAGCACATCAAGATCGGCGCGATGGTGTCCGGCCACTGCTGGGTCACCGTCGAGGGCGAGCCCCCGGTGCGGCTGTCGCCCGGCGACTGCTACCTGCTCGCGGGCGGGCGGCCGTACCAGGTGGCCGGTGAGCTCGGCGTCGAGCCCGAGGACGGCCACGCGGTCTACGAGCGGTCGCCCACCGTCCGCAACGTGCGCTACGCCGCCGGCCCGGACGACCGGGACGGCCCCCCGGACGTGCTGGTCGGCGGGAGCATCACGCTGGACGACGTGACCGCCGCGCTGCTGCTCGACTGCCTGCCGCCGATCGCCCGCATCCCCGCGGCCGGCGCGCCCGCGCGTGCACTGCGCCCTGTGCTGAGGATGCTGGCCGACGAGACCGCGGCCGAGCCCCTCGGCGCGGCGGTGATGATCGAGCACCTGACCCAGATCCTGTTCATCCAGGCGCTGCGCGCTCACCTCGTGGCCGCCGAGCACGTCCCCGGCTGGCTCGGGGCGCTGAGCCACCCGCGGATCGGGGCCGCGCTCACCCTGATACACCAGCAGGCCACCCGGCGCTGGACGGTCGCGGGCCTCGCCGCCGAGGTGGGCATGTCCAGGTCGAGCTTCGCGGAGCGGTTCAAGGCCCTCGTGGGGCTGGCGCCGCTGGACTATCTGCTGCACTGGCGCATCCGTTCCGCCGCCGAGGCGCTGCGCGGCGGCGACCGCACGGTGGCCTCCGTCGCCGCCGAATGGGGCTACTCCTCGGAGAGCGCCTTCAGCAACGCCTTCAAACGCGTCACCGGCCTCCCGCCCGCCCGCTACCGCGCGTCCCTCCCGGCACCGCCACTGGTCCCCGTGCCGCACGGGTGACCCCGTGCCGTGGAACTTTCACGGGCGGGCCGGCGCGGGCCAGGGGTGGCCGGTGGGTTCGCCCGGCGGTCCGGCGGGATACGGCGCCGATCTTGACACTCCGATCCGGCTTGGGAGACTCCGTCCAGCCGATTCCTCGCAGGACACTGGAGATCTCGTTGCCGATCCTCCGCACGGTGACGGCGCTCGTGGCGGCCGTCGTGCTGCTAGCGGGCGGCGCGCCCGCGCACGCCGGGACGGCCGGGGGGAGCGGCCCGGAGTGGCGGGGGACCCCGGTACGGCTGGAGCCGCTGGCCGAGCCGCTGCGGCTCGCCGGTGCCGGGCGGTCGTGGTCGCTGCGGTACCTCTCCACCTCCTGGAACGGCGGGCGCGCGGTGGTCGGCGGGACGCTCTCCCTGCCGTCCGGCCGGCCGCCGTCCGGTGGCTGGCCGGTGGTCTCCTTCGGGCACGGCTTCAACGGCGTCGCCGACGCCTGCGCCCCGTCCCGCACCGGGCCGAGCCCGTGGGAGCGCGCGGCGCAGGAGGCGCTGATCGCCGCCGGGTACGCCGTCGCGGTCACCGACTACGAAGGACTCGGCACCCCCGGGCCGAGCCCCGGGATCCACGGCAGGTCCGAGGCGTACAACATGATCGACATCGTGCGGGCCGCCCACGTGATCGCCCCGGTGTCCCGGTCCTGGGCCTCGGCCGGCTACTCCATGGGCGGGCACGCCGCCCTGTTCGCCGGAGCCCTGGCCCACCGGTACGCGCCGGCGCTGCGGCACACCGGCACCATCGCGATGGCCCCGATCACGCAGTGGGGTGTGCAACTGGCCGGTCCCGCGTTCCGCGACCCGGGCGCGCAGGTCCCCTTCACCGTGCTCTACAGCGGGCGCACCCTCGCGCTGACCGACCCCGGCTTCCGTCCCGCCGACTGGTTCACCCCCGCCGGACTGGAACTGGTGGATCTCGCCGGCCGGGCCTGCGTCGCGGAGATGCTCCAGGCCGTCGCCGGGCACGGCAACGGGGAGGTTCTCAAGGATCCGGCGGCGGCGGCCGACGTGTTCGCCCGCGCCCTCGCCGACGACGAGGTCATCGTGTCCCGATATCCGCGGCCGGTGTACATCGCGCACGGCGTGGCCGACGACGGGGTCCCCATCGCCCTCAGCGAGCTGACCGCCCGGCAGCTGTCCGGCGCCGGGAGCGACGTCACCTTCGTCCCGGTGCCCGGGGCCGACCACATCACCCTGCTCCCCATGATCGCCGCGCGGGTGACCGGATGGGCCGGGCTGCTCTTCGGGTAGCGGCTCCCGGCCCTCGCACCGGGAGAGCGGACGCCGTACAGTGCGAGCGATGCCTAGAAGGTCGGCGCCCGGCCGTGGTGGTCCCGCCGGGAACCCATGGCGGTCCCCGGTGGCCGTGCTCGGGTTCCTCGCGGTCGTCGTCACGGTGATCCTGGTCGGGGGCGCGCTGGCCTCGCCGGAAGACTCCCCTGCTCCCGCCCTCAGCTCCGTGCCCCAGGCGACGGGCACGGTGGACCGGAGCAGCCTGGAGCGTAACCCGATCTACCGGGCCAGGCCGCTGACCGCCACCTGCCGGGCTCCCGAGGCGGACGACACCGAGACTCGGCTGGCGCTCCTCAACACCATGGCCGACTGCATGGACGCCGCCTGGCACCCGGCCTTCACCGCGCGCGCCCTCTCCTTCCAGCTCCCCACCCGGATCTTCTGGACCGAACCCGGCCGGGGGCCGTGCGGCGACTACCCCGGGGACGCCGCCGCGTACTACTGCTGGGCCAACCACGGCATCTACCTCGGCGCGGCGGACGACGAGCACCGGATGGTGCTGACCGCGATCCTCGCCCACGAGTACGGCCACCACGTGCAGGAGATCTCCGGCCTCTCGGACGCCGCGGTGGACCGGATGTACCACGCGACCAGCAAGGACGCCGTCAACGCCGTCAGCCGCCGCGTCGAACTGCAGGCCGACTGCTTCGCCGGCGTCTGGTTCGGCGCGGCCCGCCGCTCGCTGCCGGTGACGCCGGACGACTGGCGGCTGATCCTGGACGACTTCGCCCGGCGCGGTGACGACGACGACGATCGCACCCACGGCACCGGCGAGCACGGCGCCGCCTGGCTCAACGGCGGCTACCTCGGCCGCACCCCCGGCCACTGCGTCACCTGGGCCGCCCCGGCGGCCGACGTGGACTGACCACCGGGAGCACGCCGCGACGTCCTCCGGGGTGACCTGCCACCAAGAGAACGCCGCGACCTCGTCCCGCGTGACCGGCTACCAGGAGAGCGCCGCGACCTCGTCCGGCGTCAGCGCGACCCCCGCGGCCTCCCCCGCCGGGGTGTACGCCAGGGCGGTGTCCAGCAGCGTGACCCCCGCGTCCAGGGCGGCGCGGACGGTCCGCTCGGCGCGGCCCGGGTCGTCCGCGAAGGCGAACGAGAACCTCGCGCAGCCGAGGCCGACCGCGCTCACGTCCGTGCCGCCGATCCTGCGGGCCGGGCTCATGGTCATGGGTCACCTGGGTCGTGCGGGGGCCGTCGATCCGATCACCTGAAGGATAGGGTCCGGGCATGAAGGATCACCCCTGGCCACCCCCCGAGGGGAACGTGCCGGACGGGGCAGGAAACGCCCCGCACGCCGGCGACGTGCGGGACCCGGAACAGATCCTCCCGCCCACCGAGCAGGACGTCCTGGACGTGGTGCGCGCGCACCTGCCCGGCGTGCCCGCCCGGTCCGTGGCGCTGCTCGGGGAGGGCATGGACAACGTCGCCTACGAGGTCGGCGGCGAGCTGGTCGTGCGCTACGGCAAGGATCCCTCGGCGCGGGTGGATCTGATCGCCCGCGAGACCGGCCTCCTGCGCGTGGTCGCGGAGATCTCTCCCCTGCCGGTGCCCACCCCCGTGTTCACCGACCTCGGCCGGGGCTGCTGGGCCTACGCCAAGCTCCCCGGCGTCCCCCTGCTGAGCCTCCCGCCGTCCGCGCGCGCGGCCCGCACCACGGCGATCGCCGCCGTGCTCGGCGGGTTCCTCGCCGCCCTGCACGCGGTCCCGGCCGGGCGCGTGGCGTCTCTCGCCGGGCGGGACGACGACCCGCTGGTCACGTGGCGGGACGAGGCGGCCGAGCTCCACCCGTCCGTCGGCGACGTGATCCCGGCCGCCCACCGCGGCGCCGTGGAGGCCTTCCTCACCGCCCCGCCCCCGGACGACGCCCCTTCCCTGGTCTTCTCGCACAACGACCTCGGCATCGAGCACGTCCTGATGGACCCGGCCACCGGCGCCGTCACCGGCGTCATCGACTGGACGGACGCCGCCCTCACCGACCCGGCCTACGATCTCGGTCTCCTGTACCGCGACCTCGGCCCGGCCGCACTGGCCGCCGCCCTGAAGGCCTACCGCCCGCCCGCCCCCGGGCCGCTGCGCGAGCGTGCCGTCTTCTACGCCCGCTGCTCCGTGCTGGAGGACCTGGCCTACGGCGTGCGAACGGGCCTGGCCGCGTACACGGACAAGAGCCTGGCCGCGCTCGCGTGGCTGTTCCCCCCGCCGTCGCCCGGCGTCTGAGCGGGCCACGGCGGGGCGCGCGGTTCCGTGTGGCTCTCCCCCGGAGGACTATCCTCCCCGTATGGCACGTGACGACCACGGTGTGACACCTCAGAGTGAGGACTTCTCGGCCTGGTACAACGAGCTGGTCGCCAAGGCCCAGCTCGCCGACCGGGGCCCGGCGAAGGGCACCATGGTCATCCGACCGTACGGGTACCGGTTGTGGGAACTGCTCCAGCACGAGCTGGACCGGCGGATCAAGGACACCGGGCACGAGAACGCCTACTTCCCGCTGCTGATCCCGGAGAGCTATCTGCGCAGGGAGGCCGCGCACGTCGAGGGCTTCTCACCAGAGCTCGCCGTGGTCACCCACGCGGGCGGCAAGGAGCTCGAGGAGCCCCTGATCGTCCGGCCCACCTCCGAGACCGTCATCGGCGAGATGATGTCCAAGTGGATCTCGTCGCACCGCGACCTGCCGCTGCTGCTGAACCAGTGGGCGAACGTGGTGCGGTGGGAGCTGCGGCCCCGCATGTTCCTGCGCACCACGGAGTTCCTCTGGCAGGAGGGCCACACCGCGCACGCCGGCGCCGGCGACGCGATGCGGGAGACGATGCTCGCGCTCGGCCTCTACACCGAGGTGGCGCGGGACGTCGCGGCCATGCCGGTGGTCCCGGGGGAGAAGACGGCGGGGGAGCGGTTCGCCGGGGCGGAGCGCACCTTCACCGTCGAGGGCATGATGCGCGACGGCAAGGCGCTCCAGTCCGGCACCTCCCACTACATGGGGACGAACTTCGCCAAGGCCTTCGATATCCAGTACACCTCGGACACCGGGCGCCTGGAGCCGTGCCACACGACGTCCTGGGGCATGTCCACCCGCATGGTCGGTGGGGTGATCATGACCCACGGCGACGACAAGGGGCTGGTGCTCCCCCCGATGCTCGCCCCGCACCAGGTGGTGATCGTGCCCATCGGCCGCGGCGAGCAGGCGGAGCAGACCCTGGCCGCGGCCCGCGAGCTCGCGGCGCGGCTGAAGGCCGCGGGGGTGCGCGCCCACGTCGACGACCGGTCCCAGCTGTCACCGGGCTTCCGCTTCAACGACTGGGAGCTGCGCGGCGTCCCGGTCCGCCTGGAGCTCGGGCCGCGCGACCTCGCGTCCGGCACCGCGCTCATGTCCAGGCGCCTCGGCGACGAGGGCAAGCAGCCGATCCCCCTGGCGTCACTGCCGGGGGACATGCCCGGCATCCTCGCGGACTTCCAGGCGTTCCTGCTGCGCAGGGCCACCGAGTTCCGCGACACCCACACGAGGGTCGCCGACGGCTGGGAGGCGTTCGCCGGCGCGGTGGCGTCGGGCTGGGCCCTGGCGCTCCACTGCGGCGACCCGGCCTGCGAGGCGGAGATCAAGACGCGGACCGCGGCGACCCCGCGCTGCGTCCCCCTCGACGGCCCTCCGGCCTCCGGGCCGTGCGTGCTCTGCGGCGCCCCCGCGGCGTACGGCAAGCGGGTGATCTTCGGCCGGGCCTACTGAGCGGGGCCGCCTCGCCGATCAGAACAGGGTCAGCGGTTCGGCAGGCAGGGGGTCGGGGAGCGGCTCGACCTCCGGCAGGCCGGCCCGTACCTCGTCGTGGAAACGGCGGGCGAGCGTCAGCGCGTCGGCGTTGTCCGGGGTGTGGACGAACACGGTCGGCGAGCGGCCCTCCCGCAGCCACCCGGTGACGGTCTCGACCCAGAACCGCCAGCCCTCGACCGTCGCCGCCGTGGCGTCCCTGCCGATGTAGCGGACCATCGGCCGGTCGGTGAGCGCGAACGCCCGCCGCGGCAGCCGCGGCTTCTTCGTCCACGCGTCCCGCTCGGCGTCGCTGACCGGCGGGCTGCCGAAGAGCGCCGTGGTGTCGAACGGCACCCACTCCGCGCCCGCGCCGGTGAGCACCTCGCGCAGTCGCCGCTCGGCCCGCTCGTCCGCGAAGAACGCGCGGTGGCGTACCTCCACCGCGGGCGCGTGCGAGTCGGGAAGAAGGCGGAGGAACCCCGCCAGCGTCCCGAGGTCGCCCGGCGTGAACGACGCCGGGAGCTGCACCCAGAGCCGGGCCCGCGCCCCGAGCGGCTCGACGGCCGCCAGGAACGCCCGTAGCTCGTCGCCGACGCCGGTCATACGCCGCTCATGGGTGATCGTCTTCGGCAGCTTGACCAGGAACCGGAAGTCCTCCGCGGTCTGCCGCGCCCACGACTCCACCGTCCCCGGCGACGGCGTCGCGTAGAAGGTGGTGTTCCCCTCGACCGCGTTGCACCAGGTCGCGTAGGCCCGCAGGCGTTCCCCCGGCGGCAGCGGATGCGGCAGCAGCCGCCCCTGCCACGGCGCGTGCGCCCACATCGCGCACCCCACATGAAGCCGCATGTCCCCGACGCTATCCGAGGACCGGGATCCGGAGCCGTGGAACGGGACGCTCCTCCAGCCCGAACATCCCTTAAATGTCCGTTTTGTCGTACTATCCAGCTGTTCGCCAGCCACCCACCGGAGGTCCCATGTCCGCGTCCCCCGCCACCACCCCGGCCACCGGCCTGGTCCTCGGCGACGACCCCGTGGCCGTGCTGGAAGCCGCCTCCTGGGCGCTCGCCGCGATGGTCGGCACGATGCGGGACGCCCTGACGACGCCGCTCGCCGACGTCCTGGCCGCCGCCCCCGAGCGCACCGCCGTACTGGAGGCCGCCGGGCTGCTGGAGACGACCCCGGACGGGCCCACGCCGCACCCCGCGCTGCTCCACGGCACCGGCGCGGCCCGGAGCGCCGTGGAGGCCAAGCTCAGCTCCCTGCGCCAGGCCGTCTCCGCCGCCGCGAACGACCCCGACCGCGCACAGGCCGGCTGGGCAGGCCAGTCCGACGAGGTCCTGCTCAACCAGGGCCGCGCCTCCGCCGCCACCGGCCGCGCCCTCGCCACGAAGATCGTCCCCCAGCTGCCCGGCCTGACCGGCCTGCTGGACACCCCGGGCGCCCGCATCCTCGACATCGGCACCGGAGTGGCGGCCCTCGCGCTCACGCTGGCCCAGGCGTTCCCCAACGCCCACGTCCTCGGCATCGACATCCTGGACCGCGTCCTCGACCTGGCCCGAGCCGAGCTCGCCACCGCCGGAGACGCCGCGGCCCGGGTCTCCCTGCGCCACCTGGACGTCGCCGACCTCACCGGCCGTGAGACCTACGACCTGATCTGGCTCCCCGCCCCGTTCCTCCCCGAGGCGGCCCTCACCGAGGCCCTCCCCCGCCTGATCGACGCGCTCCGCCCCGGCGGCTGGCTGGTGGCAGGCACCAACCCGGGCTCCCACGACCCCCTGCTCCAGGCCGTGGCCCGCTGGACCGCCGTCCTGAACGGCGGCAACTCCTACGACACCGCCCGCATGGCCGAAGCCCTCGAATCGTCAGGCCTGCGGGAGCCGCGACACTTCCCCACCGTCCCAGGCGGCCCCGTACTGGTCGCCGCCCGCCGCTGACCTGATCCCTACGAGCCCCCGGAGAGCACGGCCGCGGTGGCCGCGTCGGCGGGCAGGAACGCCTCCAGACGCAACTCGGCGACGGTGACGTCGACGGCCGTGCCGAAGTGGGTCAGGGTGGTCAGGAGCCTCAGCTCGCCGTCGCCATGGCGCAGCCGCAACGGGACCGCGAATCCGAGGTGGTCCGGCCCGGGCCGAGGCCGGTCGGGCACCAGCTCCACGAGGTCGGCGACCAGGGCGTCGAGCCGGCCGCCGGGATCGCGGGCCGCCTCACCCCGCAGGTGGTCGATCACGTGCCAGGCCCACACATCCAGGTTGACGATCCGGGGGGCCATCCCCCCGGGGTCCAGCAGCACACGCGGCACGCTGACCGGCGGCACGAGGAGACCGGGCGCCACGTCACCGGCCAGCGCCCAGAACGCGTCGTTGGCCGAGACGAGGTCGCCGTGCCGGTCGACGATCACCGCCGGGTACGGCTGGTGCCCGCGCAGGATGCCCTCCAGCGCGGTGCGCACCGGCGCCAGCGCGGGGTCGCCGAGCCGGGTCTCCGGGTAGGCGGGGGCGTACCCGGCGGCCAGCAGCAGCACGTTCCGCTCCCTGAGCGGCATCCCCAGCGACTCGGCGAGCCGGATCACCATGCCCCTGCCGGGTGCCGACCGCCCGCTCTCGATGAAGCTCACATGCCGCTGCGTGGTCCCCGCGCGCAGGGCCAGCTCCAGCTGGCTGACCCCGCGCCGTCCACGCCACTCGCGCAGGATCCCGGCGATCCCGCCGCGTTCCGAAGTGCCGATCACCACACCGTGTCTAACGCGGCGAGCACCCCCGGGCCATTCCCTCCAGGGAATTGCCGCCTCGCACCACCACCGGCCAGCATCGGCGGACACCCGACCGAAGGAGTCCGTCGTGTTCGACGTCAAGGAACTGGTCGCCCGCTATGTGGCGGTCTGGCATGAGCCCGATCCCGAGCTGCGCCGCAAGGCCATCGCCGAGCTGTGGACCGAGGACGGCGTGCACCTGCTCCAGCCCCCGAAGGAGATACGGGAGGCCGCCGCCGCCCTGGGCGTGACGCCCGTACTCCGAGCCCGCGGCCACGAGGACCTCCAGACCCGGGTCACCCGCTCGTACGAGGAGTTCGTCGCCCCCGGCGAGTTCCGTTTCCGCCCCAGGGACGACGCCGCCCGCCTCGGCGACGCCGTCAAGTTCACCTGGGAGATGGTCCCCACCGCCGGCGGCCCCCCGGCCGGCGTCGGCGTGGAGGTCCTGCTCCTCGCCGAGGACGGGCGCATCCACACCGACCACCAGTTCGTCGAGTGACGACGCGTCCCGCGGCGCCAGGACGGCACCCTTACCCGGCCCCCGCTCCCGCCAGCGATCGCCCCCCAATTAGGGTGATTTCATGACGATTCGTGATCTTCCGGTGCGGACTTTGGCCGACACCCCCACCACCCTCGGGGAACTGGTCGGCGACGCCGCCACCCTGGTGGTCAACGTGGCCTCCCGATGTGGCCTCACCCCCCAGTACGCCGGCCTGGTCCGTCTCCAGGAACGCTTCGCCGACCGGGGCTTCACCGTCCTCGGCGTCCCCTGCAACCAGTTCGCGGGCCAGGAACCCGGCTCGGCCGACGAGATCCAGGACTTCTGCGTCACCACCTACGGCGTCGACTTCCCCCTCCTGGAGAAGACCGACGTCAACGGCGCCGGCCGCCACCCCCTCTACACGTCGCTGGTGGAAACCCCCGACGCCTCGGGCGACGCGGGCGACATCCAGTGGAACTTCGAGAAGTTCCTCCTCGACCGCGAAGGCAACGTCGTGGCCCGCTTCCGCCCGGGAACCACCCCCGAGGACCCGTCCGTCATCGAGGCCATCGAGAAGACCCTCGGCTAGGACCGTGACCGACACCTCCTACCTGGCCGAGACGGCCGGAGCCTATGACGCCGTCGCCACGCAGTACGCGGAGTTCGTCAAGGGGATGCTCGAACGCCTGCCTCTGGACCGCGCGATGATCAGCGCGTTCGCCGAGTACGTGCGGACCCGGGAGGCGGGGCCGGTCCTGGACGCCGGGTGCGGGCCCGGGTACCTGACGGCCCTGCTGCGGGCGGAGGGACTGGACGCCTCCGGTGTGGACCTCTCGGCGGCGATGGTGGACCTCGCGCGGCGGGCACATCCCGGGGTGCGGTTCGAGATCGGGTCGATCGACGCGCTGGACACTCCGGACGGAGGGCTCGCGGGCATCATGGCCTGGTACTCCCTCATTCATGTCCCGCCGCGGGAGCTGGGGCGCTACTTCGGCGAGTTCCGGCGGACGCTGGCCGCCGGGGGGTATCTCCTCCTCGGCTTCTTCGAGTCGGCGGGGGAGCCGGTCACGGCGTTCGACCACAAGGTGACCACGGCCTATCGATGGCCGATCGACGACCTCGCCGGGCTGGCCGGTGACGCGGGCTTTCTCGAAGTCGGGCGGGTGCTACGCGAGCCCGTCCCCGGCGAGCGCTTCCGGCACGGGCACCTGCTGCTGCGCGCGGGGTGAGTCCGAGCCTGCTCGCGACGCCACGCGGGACTGGGTGAGGCGGTAGTGCGAGGGTGAGACGCCGTACTGGTCGATGAAGGCCTGGCGCAGGGTCTCGGCCGTGCCGAAGCCGCAGCGGGCTGCCACGGTGGGCATGGGCAGGGACGTGGAGGCGAGCAGGTGGGCCGCGGCCTCCGTGCGGGCCTGGCGCACGTACCTGCCGGGGGTCTGGCCCAGGTGCTGGAGGAAGAGGCGGGTCAGGTGCCGCTCGCTCACGCCCGCGGCCGTGGCGAGTGCGGCGACGCCGAGGTCCGCGTCCAGGTGGCCGCCGATGTGGTCGACCACTCGTTTGACGAGGCTGTTGGACGGCGGCGGGGCGGCGGTGAACATGCTCATCTGCGCCTGGTTGCCGGGGCGCTGCAGGTAGGTCACGAGCTGCCGGGCCACGGTACGCGCGAGTTCGGCGCCGTTGTCCTCCTCGATGAGGGCGAGTGTGAGGTCCAGGGCGCTGGTGACCCCGGCCGAGGTGTAGACGTTCCCGTCCCGGACGAAGATGGGGTCGGGATCCACGTGGACCCGCGGGTGCCGCGCGGCGAGCTGGTCCGCCCAGCGCCAGTGGGTGGTGGCGCGCCGGCCGTCCAGGAGCCCCGCGGCGGCCAGGATCCACGTGCCGGTGCACACGGACGCCACCCGGCGGCTCTCCCGCGCCAGGCGGCGGACATGCGCGAGGACCAGACGGTTGGCCGCCGCGTCCTCGCTCCCGATCCCCCCGGACACGAGCAGCGTGTCGACCGGCCCCGTGACCCGTTCCAGCCGCTCACTGGTGTGCAGCGTCACCGTGGGACCGCAGTCGATGGGCCGCGCGCCCGGCGTGACCAGACGGACCTTGTAGTAGGGGGCCGCGCCGTACCAGTTGGCGCACTCAAGGCTCGCCACCACACAGGCGATGTCGAGCAACTCGGCCGCGTCGTACCCGACGATCACGAAATGCCGCTCTTCCATCCCCCGACTGTAGGCCGAAAAGACCACCTACCCAAGATTTCAGACCACCCTGGCGGCATTCCTTGGGCTCGGCCCACGCGCCTCACATAGTCGAACCATGACTCACACAGCGACGCGGCCGCACGGCGGATGGCTCCGCTTCACCCTCCACTACATCGAGATGATCGTCGCGATGTTCGTCGGCATGTTCGCCCTGGGCATGCTCAGGTCCGCCGCCGGCCTGGACCTGTCCCACGCCGAGCATCCCGAGCTCGGCTACCTGCTGATGGCCTTCGACATGTCGGTGGGCATGACCGTCTGGATGCGCTTCCGCGGTCACTCCTGGCGCCACACCCTGGAGATGTGCGCGACCATGTTCCTCCCCGTCGTCCCGCTCTTCCCCCTGCTCTGGCTCGGCGCGATCGACGGAGGCACCATGATGGTCCTCGCGCACGTCGCCATGTTCCCGCTGATGCTCGCGGTGATGCTCCTGCGCCGCTCGGACCATGCCTGAAATCCCGGCGAACGA
This sequence comes from Sphaerisporangium aureirubrum, assembly GCF_042658925.1. Lineage (NCBI taxonomy): Bacteria > Bacillati > Actinomycetota > Actinomycetes > Streptosporangiales > Streptosporangiaceae > Sphaerisporangium > Sphaerisporangium aureirubrum. The sequence continues at coordinate 42,025 of NZ_JBHSRF010000026.1, read as the reverse complement.
CCAGGCCACCTCTCGACCCCCGGGCGGTGGCCTTCGTGCCGGGAGGAGGGAGGGACCCCTCCCGGCCGCTCAACTCAAGGACCGACGTCCTAAGGAGTGGTGCAGGTGACCGCCGGAACCGCGTTGGTGCTGCCGTTCCAGCTGGCGAGGAAGCCGAACGTGGTGGTGGTGTTCGGGGCCACGTTGCCGTTGTAGGAGACGTTCCTCACCGCGACGTTGGCGCCGCTGGTGGTCACGGTGCCGTTCCAGATCTGTGTGATGGCCTGGCCGTTGGCGAAGGTCCACCGGGTGGTCCAGCCGTTGAGCCGCGTGGTGCCGGCGCGTACCGTCACCTCACCCTGGAAACCGCCCGGCCATTGCGAGATGACGCGGTAGACGGCCGTGCAGGGGCCGGCCGTCGGCGTGGGTGTCGGAGTCGGCGTGGGTGTCGGTGTCGGTGTCGGTGTCGGTGTCGGTGTCGGTGTCGGTGTCGGGGTGGGAGTCGGGGTGGGTGTGGGAGTCGGGGTCGGCGTGGGGGTAGGCGTCGGGGTCGGGCTGCGAGTCGGGGTTGGGGTGGGGGTCACGGTCGAGCCTGGGAGCCTGAACGAGTAGAACCTCGTGCTGGCGGTGCCGCCGCGCGAGTAGCCGTTGCCCCAGTACACCCTTCCTCCGACGATGGCCGCGCCGCCGTTCGACGAGCCCGCGCCCTGGAACTCCCAGAGCACCCGGCCGTTGCTCGCGTCCAGCGCGTACATCCAGTTGTTCATCGAGCCGACGTACATCACGCCGTTGGCGTAGGTGACCGGGCCGATCGACCGTCCGCCGCGCGGCTCGGGCACCTGCCAGAGGAGCCGCCCGGTCGCCACGTCCAGCGCCCCGAACGAGCTGTAGGTGATGGTCTGCCCGTTGGGCAGTGTGTGTGACATGTTGCCGGCGTTGCTGGAGGTGAAGAACACGCGCTGGCCATCGGTTCGTCGAAGCGGGCCGGCCCGGTGTTCCACTTGATCGCGCCCGTGGTGAGGTCCATCGCGACGATGGAGTCCTTGGCGTTCCACGGCGGCAGGCACTGCTGCGGCGTGCCGCCGCTGCCCTGGCACTGGCTCGCGCTCTGCGGGATCGAGTAGTTCTGCCCGGTGCCGATGAAGATCGTGTTGCTGTCGGGGTCGATGCTCGGTGTGGTGCCCCACACGGACGCGCCGCTGAAGATGTCACCTCCCGGGCCCTGGTCCCGCAGGGTGTACGACTTCCACCGCTGCGCCCCGGTGGCCGCGTCGAGCGCCACCAGGCTGCCGCGGAAGGTGCAGCAGTCGTACGAGGTGTCCGAGGCCAGGGAGAACTCGTCGGACGAGACGCCTTGGTACAGGACGCCGTTGTGGAAGACGGCCCCGCCGGTGAGCACGGCCCGCGGGTGCGGGTCGGCTGCCACGTTCCACCGCAGGTTGCCGTTGGCGATGTCGATCGCCAGCACCCGGGCGCCGCTCTGGGTACCGATGTAGACGGTGTTGCCGGCCACGACCGGGCTGGTCCGGGAGACCACGGTGCCGGTGGCCCCCACGTACGACGCCACCGAACGGGACCAGATCACCGCGCCCGTGTTCGCGTCCACCTTGTGGAAGAAGCCGCCCCAGTCGGGGAAGTAGACGGCACCGTCCACGACCGCGGGGGTCGCCGAGACGTCACCTCGCGTGGTGTAGGACCAGGCGAGCTGGAGGCCTCCCACCGTCGGACGCTGTCACCACTCTTCCGATAATGGATTTCACGCGGCCCTCCTGAACCGGTATAGTTGACACGAGAAAAGATAACTCGCAATGGATCGGATTTTTCGAAAGTTTCATGCCGTCCGCGGGCTTTCTGCCCCGCGGCTTGTACGCGACATGAGACAGGCGGTGGCCTCAGAATTTGTGGGCGCTAACATTAATCGCAATTACCTCGCCACGACGCCGGAGGGACCCTCGCGCGCGGAGTTGCCGCCGGACCAGGTCCGCCCCTAGCCTGTTGTGCCGTGCGATACGCCTTGATCCCCCTCGCCGTTGCCACCGCCGTCGCGGTGCTTCCCCCCGCCTCCGCCGGGGCCGCCGCCTACCCCGTGAAAAGCAGGATCCTCACCGATAATCCGCTGTACGATGCCGGCCCGCTTGCCACCACCTCATGCCCGGAAAAACCCGTCAAGAGATTGAGTCTGAGCTCCGCGAAGAGTTATCTCAACGGCGTGCGGGCGTGCCTCGACCGCACGTGGGCCGCCCATCTCCGCAAGGCGGACATCAAGTTTTCCAAGCCGAAGTTCGTCTACGCCGCCAAGCCCCCGAAGAAATATTGCGGCGAGAAATGGGACAAGGAATGGCTGGAATTCTACTGCGCTGATTCCCGCACCGTTCTCCTGCTGATCGAGAAAGACCTCCTCGAGGAGCCCGAGGACCTCTTCCTGTTCAACCTGATCGCCATGGACTACGGGCGGCACGTGCAGAACCTCGCCGGCATCGAACGCGCGTACGAGAAGATTCCGTACCGGAACAAGTCCGAGATGCTCGAGCAGGACCGCCGCTACAGCGTGCAGAGCGACTGCCTCGCCGGTGCCTTCATCGGGAGCGTGTGGGATTCCCTCGATCGCGACAAGGAGGACTGGGCCGACCTCCTCAGCTACATCCGCGACTGGGCCGGCAAGACCACCGGCACGCGGAAGACCATCACCTACTGGGCCGAACGCGGCTTCAAGTCCGGCGACCCCGGGTCCTGCGACACCTGGAGCGCGCCGTCGTCGAGGGTGGCCTGACACCCCACCGATCGAAAGGCCACCTCCCGCGTAACGGGAGGTGGCCTGGAGCGGCCGTCGCCGCGGGTCAGTGCACCCCGACCACGGGCGCCTCCTGCGGGAACAGGCCGTCGAACACCGCGACCTTGTCGAAGAGCATCGCGCGGGCGCGGGCGCGGAGCTCCAGCTCCTGCCGCTCGGCGACGGGCATGTCCAGGACCACGCGGTCCACGGCCGCGGCCAGACCGGCGACGTCCCCGGTCTCGACGAGGACGGCGGTGTCGCCGACCGCCTCAAGGGTCCCGCCCGTCCTGGTGGTGACGATCGGCCCGCCGCCGGCCAGCATCTTCTCGGCCAGGGCGATGCCGAACGTCTCGACGAAGTCGGGCTCGGGCTTGGTGGGCAGGACGTAGGCCGCGCAGCCGTGCATGAGCAGCGGCTTCTCCTGGTCGTCGACATCGCTGAGGAGGACCACCCGGTCGTCCTCCTTGGCCATCGCCCGCACGTCCTCCAGCGCGGGCCCGGTGCCGGCCACGACCAGTTTCACCCGCGAACGGGAGCGCATCCGCCCGAAGGCGACCAGCAGGTCGTCGATCCCCTTGGCCCGGGTCACCCGGGACAGGAACAGGATGTACCCGTCACGCTCCAGGCCGCGGCGCGCGAGCGCGGCGTCCACCTGCGCCTGATCGAGGTCGAGGAAGGCGGCGGAGTCGATCGGCGGGTAGCTGACGGTCACGCGGCGCCGGCACTGCTCGGCGAAGGCGGTGCCGCAGTGCGCGTCCACCTGCTCGGCCGACGCGACGATCTCCTCCCGGGTGTACTCGGAGACCGCGACGACCTCGTCGTTGGCCAGGAACGTGGTGAACAGCACGGTCGCCGCGCCGAACCGGCGCTCCCGCAGGCACGACCGGATCACGTTGGTCACGTCCGAGCCCACCGCCTTCGCGACGGTGCGCACCCTCGGCGCGAACCCCGCCGCGCGCGCCGCCGTCACCGCGTCCATGACCACCGCGGTGTGCGGGACGAGGTACATCGACAGGCACGTCGTCGGGACCGGTTCGGCGAGCAGCTCGACGAGCCGCCCGGTGAGACCGGCCTGGTGGCGCCCGTCCGGCACCCGGTAGTCCCCGACCGCCTCCGGCCGCTCCACGGTGATCCCGGGGCTGTACGGCAGCAGCCGGTCCAGCGGCTTGAGCGGCAGCCCGGCGGCCTGGAGCGTCGGAATCGGCCAGGTCAGCAACCGTACGTCGTCGAACCCGCGGGTCAGCGCCACCTCGGCGAGATTGCGGGCCTCGCCGGAGTGCCCGCAGATGACCGGGTCAGCCCTGACCACGATGACGAGACGGCGACTAGGGTGGATCATCGTGCTTCCTTCGGTGTCGCGGGCGGATCGGAAAGGGACGGCGGGCGGATCCCCCGCCCCCACGCCGACGGCTCCGGGCCCAGTCGCAGGTGCAGCACGCCACCGCGGTGCACGGTGGCGGCACTCAGGTGGGTCGTGTGCAGGGGTTCACCGTTGAGAGTAGCCGCCTGAACGTACTGCGCCGGGGGGTCACGATCGATGCCGTCGACGCCGATCGGTGTCTCCCGGTGCCCGCTGGTCTCGATGACGAACTCGTTGCCCCCGACCTGGAGCGCGGCCCGGGCGAACGCGGGCGCGTTGACCAGGAACATGTTCTGCCCGGCGACCGGGAACAGCCCCAGCGAGGCCCAGACGTACCACGAGCTCAGGCCGCCGGAGTCGTCGTTACCGGGGAGCCCGCCGGGCCCCGTGCCGAACTGCCAGGTCAGCGCCGCCTGCACCACCTGGGCCGTGCGATCGGGCCGGCCCGCGTAGTGGTACGCCCACGGCGCCTCCATGTCGGGCTCGTTGTTCAACCCCTCGAACCGGTTCAGGGCGTATCCGGCCGCCATCTCGGCCAGTTGCGGACGCCGTCCGGGCTGCGTCACCGGTGCGGCGCCGAAGCCGAAGAACTTGTCCAGTTTGTCGACGAAGGCCCTGTCGCCACCGATCAGGGCGATCCGCGCGGCCATGTCGTGCAGCAACCGGAACGAGTAGTTCCACTTGCCGCCCTCGTAGAACTCCGAGTCACGCAGCAGCCCGGTGCCCGGGTCGAAGGCGTTGGTCCACTGACGGCTGCGGTTCTCGAGATCGTCGGCCAGTCGCTTGTCGTTCAGCGCCCGGGCGACCTGTGCCGTGCAGTGGTGGGCGTAGGCGAGGTCGAGGGTGTGGGTGATCGGGTGCACCACGCCGTGCTCGAAGAAGTCCTCGCCGTACAGGCGGCGCAGGTCGTCGACCATGTGCACGAGCGCCCAGTTCCAGTCCAGGGTCCCCCAGCCGAGGGCGTGGACGTCCGCCAGCGCGGTGTGCACGAGGGCGCTGCCCTGGCGGAAGAACCGGTCGGCGCCGCGAGCCATCCGGTACCCGATCGGGAAGTTGCCCTCCTCCTCGCAGACCCGGATCAACGACTCCAGCAGGTCCGCGGCCCTGTCGGGGACGATGGCCTCGAGCAGCGGCAACTGTGTCTTGTAGATGTCCCACATGGTGCACACGTCGAACGCGAACGGTCCAGGGGTCGGCCAGAACGGACTCTCGTCGTCGGCGATGCACGGCTTGATCAGCGAGTGGTAGAGCGCCGTCCCGAACACGGTGCGGCGGGCCGGCGTGCCACCCTCCACCTGGACCCGGTCGAGGTGCTCGCCCCAGCGGGCCCGGGTCCGGGAACGCACCGCGTCGAACGCCGGCTGCCCCTGCCCGCACTCGCGCTCGAGGTTCTCCCGCGCCTGGTCGCACCCGCGCAGCGAGAACCCCATCCGCACCTCGACGGTCTCCCCCGGCCTGGTCGGCCCCATGAACAGCATGCCGAAAGGGCGCAACGTGGTGTGCCGGATGCTGTCGAAGTCCAGCCGGGTACCGCCGTTGATGAGCCGGCGGTCGTACCAGAGCATCTGCCGCCACCCCGGACTGTCGACGTCCAGGTACACCGACAGCGGGACCCCCTCCATCGCCACCGTGCCCTGGGCCCGCCCGTGCCCCATGCTCTCCGCCTGCGCCCGCAACGGCACCGTGCGCCCGAGCTCGATGGCCAGCCCACCACAGGAAAGGTCCACGACCACCCGGGCACTGCTGTGCGCCGGAAACGTGTACCTATGCACCGCGACCTTGGCTCCCACGGTGAGCTCACATCGAATCCCCGTGTCCAAAGTGGCCGCGTAATACCCTGCCTCCGCCACCTCGTCGTGAAGTGTCCAGGACTCTCCCAGCGCGTCCAGCGGCTGCACCATAGGCGTGACCCGAACGTAGTTGTAGTACTTCCGGATCGCCCCCGTACCCGACTGCTGGAAATGCGTGAACCCGGATGCCTGCAGGTCCTCGAACAACACCTCGGGGACTCCCTCGGTGTTCTTCGTATACCGCCCGTACCCCGTCGGATACGCACCCGAGTAAGCACAAGCCGAAACCATCCCCAATGGGGACGTGGCTCCCGGATGGGTGTTCCCGACCTGTGGTTTCGGCCACCACCAAGTAGCGGCCAGACCGTGTGCTCTAGGCAGTTCAGTCGCCGCGGTACCAATGAAGGGATCAACGTTGTCGAGGATGGCGGGACTCTACCCATCCCGCCCCTCCCTTAGGTTTCAGCGAGATGAACTCCTGTGTCCGGTTCCACCGAACCCCGGAGCCCACGAGCCTCCCCGCACCGGAGGTGACGCGTTTCACAGTGACTGCGCAGGTCAGCCACCCCAGGACGCCGGTCCCGGCGACCCGGTTCGGGGGGTCGTCCGCCGGGCTGGGGACCACCCGGCCGATCATGCCCGGCCGATCGCGGTCGGCGGACAGCCGCGCAGGTGAGCAGGTGCCGGCACCGCGCAGGGGACGGTTATGCCCGCGCCTGTCGCCAAGGCCACCAAAAATGGCCGATCGCCGGGAGATCACCGACATCATCCTAAATGCAGGCCGGAAATGATAATTGATTCGTTCTTATTTTCCATTTGAACAGGCGGCACCCGCCGCCGCCGATCTCTCCGGGTAGCGTGCTTTTTCATGGGAGGTCCCCCTCGCGCCCCACGAACCATCGACAGCTCCGTGGAGTATTTCCGGTGGATCGGCGACTCTCACGGCCGGAGTCCGCACCTTACAGGGATGTGAGACTCGGGCTCGTCCGATGTTCTTATTGGGAGAATGATTCGCCAAATGAAGGCTATCTTTGCGCGCGGCCTGCCTAAACCGGCCGGGTCCGTCCGGCTGGCGGTGGGTCTGGCGCTCGTCCCGGTCATAGGCCTGCTCGTTGTCGTGCAATCCAGCCGGAGCGTCGCGCAAGAGGCTCCCGTGAACCTCGGAACCGCCGCCACCTTCGCGGTCCTCGCCGGGAGCACGGTGACCAACACCGGCCCCAGTGTCATCACCGGAGACCTGGGCGTGAGCCCCGGCAGCGCGATCACGGGATTCCCCCCCGGCATCGTGCTGGGGGCGCAGCACGCGGCCGACGCCGTAGCACTTCAGGCGCAATCCGACTTGACCATCGCGTACAACGACGCCGCCGGCCGGACCCCCGCCACCAGCGTCTCCGGCGACCTGGTCGGCCAAACCCTCATCCCCGGCCTCTACGCGTCCTCATCGTCACTCGGCCTGACCGGCACCCTGACCCTGGACGGCCAGGGCGACCCCGGCGCCGTCTTCATCTTCCAGGTGGCCTCCACCTTCATCACCGGATCCGCCAGCAACATCAACCTGATCGGCGGCGCCCAAGCCTGCAACGTCTTCTGGCAGGTGGGCAGCTCGGCGACGCTGGGAACCAACTCGAACTTCGTGGGCAACATCCTCGCCCTGACCTCAATCACCGCCACAACAGGCGCCACCGTCAACGGCCGCCTACTAGCCCGCAACGGCCAGGTCACCCTGGACGACAACACCATCACCATCGCGAACTGCACATCGCCAACAGTGACCCCCACCGTGACCCCCACGGTCACCCCGACAGTGACCCCCACCGTCACCCCCACGGTCACCCCGACAGTGACCCCCACCGTCACGCCGACCGTCACCCCGACAGTGACCCCCACCGTCACGCCGACCGTCACCCCGACAGTGACCCCCACCGTCACCCCAACGGTCACGCCGACCGTCACCCCAACAGTGACCCCCACCGTCACCCCAACGGTCACCCCGACGGTCACCCCAACAGTGACCCCCACCGTCACCCCAACGGTCACCCCGACCGTGACCCCAACAGTGACCCCCACCATCACGCCGACGGTCACCCCAACCGTCACGCCCACCGTGACCCCAACGGTGACCCCCACCGTGACCCCCACCGTCACGCCCACGGTGACCCCCACCATCAGGCCAACCGTGCGCCCCACGGCACCTCGTCAGGGCACCGGAGCCACGCCCGAGGGTGACACCGGAACCCGGCCGAGCGCCACCGGCCAAGGGCCGGGCCAGGAACGGAGCCGGGGTCGGGGCCCTGATTCGCACGGCGACCGAGGACGTCCCCTCTTCCCCTGGCACAACTGGAAAGACGACCACGGACATCTCATGGCTCCCTGGCACCGCTGGAACGACGACCACGCGCACCCCGTGTCCCGCAGCCACAATTGGAAGGGCGACCACGGGCCCGATCACCATTGGAACGGCGACCACGAGACCCCGTGGGCACCTACCTCCGAACCACCGAGACGACACGTTTCCGTGACCGGCTGACGCCTGGCGTGATCGCGCGCCTAGATCTCCGTTCTCGCCTGCTCGATCTGCCGCGCGATGGCATGGGCACCATGCGCCTGTGCGATGGCGTGCGCCTCGTCGAGTGTCGCGAGCGCGTCCGCACGGCGGTCCTGGCCGGCGGCGATGTAGGCCAGCCCGATCATGTTGGCGGCCACGACCGGCAGAGCCCCGATCTCCCGGAACAGCCGCGACGACTCCTCCAGACGCTCGCGTGCTTCATCCGGCCGACCGGCCATGTGTGCCGCGATGCCCAAGTGCCGCAGGGCCTCGGCCTGGGTCGGCTTGTCGCCGACCTGCGCCGCCAGCCGGCGGGACTGCTCCAGTTCCGGAACCGCGGCCTCGTTGTCACGCCGGATGACCTGATGTAAACAGCCGATCCAGAACAACGCCTCGCCCTCACCGCGCACGTCCCCCAGCGCCCGGTACAACTCGATCGCGCGCTCGAACAACGGCAGCTCAGCCGGGTCCTCGGCAGGTGACGAGCCGCCGCTACCGCGCTCGTTGAGAAAACGCGCATGCAGGATCCGCCCACGAGCCAACGCGACATCGGCCTCCACCGCGTCCAGCCCCCGTTCGGCGTCAGCCAACACGCTGACGTCGCCACTGAACACCGCCCGTTCATAGAGCGTCCTGGCCAGTCCGATCCGGTCTCCGGCGCTCATCGCCCGCCCCCGCCCTCGCCTCGCCACCACGTTCTAGATCAGCAGCAGAGTACTCTCCGACCCGTGATCGTCAGCCCCCGATCTTGCTTCGGAGCTGACCGGCCTTTGCCGATGTGCGACGATCGTCCTGGACCCCGAGCCCCCCACCGCAGGCGAATGATTTCAGGCGCAACAGTCCGACGCGGACTATCAAGCAACGATGATCCGATCTGGAGGATGCTCACATGTTCGGTCTGGGTTGGCTTGAGGTGCTGGTGATCCTGGTCGTGATCGCAGCGGTTGTCGTCGGCGTAGTCCTCCTGTCGCGAGGCGGGCGCCGCCAGTAGCGTCGGATCGGTTCACCCGGCGTCATCGTGAGCATGGTCACGTGCTGCTCGGTGCCGGCGTCGGCGAGGATGGGTGCGATCTTTGAAGCGCGAAGAAGGGTCGCCGCGATGACGAAGTACCTGATCTCGTTCCCCAGTGACGCCATGGTCTTTCCCGCCGAGGATCTGCAGGCGGTCTCGGACGCGTCGCACGCTGTGGTGCAGGAGGCGAAGGACGCCGGGGTGTGGGTGTTCGGCGGTGGCATCGACGAAAGCGTTCCGCCTGTCATGGTGGATGGGGACGGGACCGTGACCGAGGGCACATACCCGCAGACACGGCAGATCGAAGGCGGCTACACGGTTCTGGAGCTGCCGTCCCGCGAGGCGGCGCTGGAGTGGGCCACGAAGATCGCGGTCGCGTGCCGATGCGCACAGGAGGTCCGCGCGTTCCAGTACGATCCCGCGAGCTGACGGGCCTCGACCCCGCTGGAATCGCATGCGGCCCCGGGACGGCCGACCGCCGGGCGGCCGTGCTGCCGGTGGGGCCGGACGCGAAAAGGCCGGGCGTCCCATCGGACGCCCGGCCCGCCACCGGTCCCCTGCCGGTGGCCGGTCGCTCAGACCTCGCAGTTCTGCTCGGTCTCGCCGGTGCAGGTGTCGGTGTCGGCACCGCCGTCGGTCGTGTCGTTGCCGCCACGGCCGTTCAGGAAGTCGTTGCCGGTGCCGCCGACGAGGATGTCGCGGCCGCTGCCGCCCCAGAGGGTGTCGTTGCCGGCCGAGCCGAAGATCTCGGTGAACCGGTTGACGGTGTCGTTGTTGACAATGTCGTCACCCTGGCGCATGTTGACCATGATCGTGCCGGCGTTCTTGCAGCTGACCCCGCCGGAGATCGGCTGGCAGTCGGTGTCGCTGGAGGTGACGCCCGCCCCGGTCACCTTGATGGCCCCCCCGGTGCCCTCGGCCAGGGTGATCAGGTCCGATCCGGTCGTGCCGGTGACCGACAGGCCACCGAGGCTCACGGTCACGGTGATCGGCGAGGCCGCCTGGGCGGGAGCGGACAGCGACACCATGCCGGCTAACCCGGCGACGGCGATGGCGAGGGCGACGATGTGACGACGCATTTCATTCAGTCCTTCGATTCGGTGATCCCGGCCCCCGTCGGGCCGATCACCCAAGGAAAGCGCCTCATCCCCCTTCGTTTCTGTGCAGAAATGCGCGCCCGGTACCGGTCCAAATACCTAATGCCCGCACTGCCAGCGGCCGCCGGGGCCGCTGACCGGCGGCTCAGCCCTTGAAGGCGCCGTCCATGATCCCGGCCACCATGCGCCGTCCGACGAAGACGAACAGGATGATCAGCGGGAGGGTGGCGAGGAAGGAGCCGGACATGGCGAGCCCCAGGTCGATGTTGAAGCTGTTCTGCAGAGCCTTGATCGCTATCTGGACGGTGTACATCTCCGGCGACTTCAGCACCACGAAAGGCCACAGGAAGTCGTTCCAGGCGTAGACGAACCCGAGCAGGCCGAGCACGAACGCGGCCGGGCGCACCAGCGGGAACGCGATGCGCCAGAAGATCTGCCAGATCGTCGCCCCGTCGATGCGGGCCGCCTGCAGGATCTCGTCGCTGATGGCATTGGCCATGTGCTGGCGCATCCAGAAGATCCCGAACGCGTTGGCCAGGCCGGGAACGATCAGCGCCTGCAACGTGTCCACCCAGCCCAGCGACGAGATGATCATGTACTGCGGGACGATGGCGAGCTGGGTCGGCACGGTCATCGTGAGGACGACGAGCAAGAACAGCGCATCGCGTCCACGGAAGCGCAGTTTGGCGAACGCGAAACCGGCCAGCGCGCACAGCAGGGCTTGACCCACGCCGATCGTCCCGGCCACGATCAGGCTGTTGATGATCGACTGGACGAACGGCACGGTCGAGAAGACCAGGCCCGCGAGGTGGAAGAAGTTGCCGCCGGGCACGATCTCGGGCGGCAGGTTCGTGGCCGCCGCGGTGTCGGTGGTGGCGACGACGAACATCCAGTAGAGGGGGAACACGCAGGCGAACACGGCAAGGGCCAGCAGAGCGTAGACCCACCACCGCAGGCGGTCGCCGGACCGCGGTGTCGTCCTACTCATGATCGCTCCCTTATGCCCTCTCCGGGCGGATCCGGGTGGACAGGAAGTAGTTGAGCCCGGCGAACGCGACGACCATGACGAACAGTGCCACGCCGATGGCCGCGGCGTAACCGAACTTGAACTGGGTGAAGCCCTGCTCGAACAGGAAGAGGGTCAGCGTCTGGCACTGGCGGATCGGCCCGCAGGTGCTCGGCGCGCTCCGGGAGATGAGCAGGGGCTCGGTGAAGATCTGCAACCCGTAGATGGTCGAGGTCACGATGGTGAACACGATGACCGGCCGCAACGCGGGGATGGAGATGTGCACGAGCTGCCGCAGGCTGCCGGCGCCGTCGACGGCGGCCGCCTCGTAGATCGTCCGGGGGACGGCCTGCAGGGACGCGAGGTAGAGCAGCGTCGTGTAGCCGAACCACCGCCAGGTGACCATCACGGCGATCAGCGCGTGGCTGCCGGCCACCGACTGGATGAAGTCGATGTGCCCGATACCGACCAGGCCGAGCAGCCAGTTCAGCAGTCCGTAGTCGCGATCGAACATCTGGGCGAAGACGATGGCGGTGGCAGCCACCGAGGTGATGTACGGCACGAGCATCGACATGCGGAAGAGCACCGCGAAGCGCAGCCGGACGTGGTTGAGCAGGTGCGCCAGCACGAGCGCCACCAGCAGCTGCGGCACGGTCGACAGCGCCCAGATGCTGACGGTGTTGCGCGCCGCGTTCCAGAACCGCACGTCCTTGAGCAGCCGGGTGAAGTTGTCCAGGCCGACGAACACATGCTCGCCGATCGGGTTCCAGTCGAACAACGCCACGTAGAAGGTGAACAGCAGCGGGATGAGGCCGAAGATCGCGAAGAGCACGAAGAACGGGGCGATGTAGGCGTAGGGGGCCACGAACTCGGTGAGGCGGCCCCGCCTGCTCTCCACCGGCGCCGGCGCAGGCGCGGGCAGGGCCTTCTTGGTGGGGCTGATACTCGTCGTCACGGGTGTGGTCGCTTCCCCGCCGCCGGTGCCGGGCGTCCGGGACGCCGGGCACCGGGGGCGCTCGTGGCAGGAGGTACTAGCTGCCGATCGCGTTCTTGATGTTGGTCACCGCCGCGTCCCACGCCTTCGCGGGATCGCCCTTGCCCTGCTCGACGTTCTGCAGGGCGTTGGTGAACTCCGTGCCGATCGTGGTGCTCTCCGGCCCGATGAGGAACGGCTTCAGGCCGAGCAGCGAGTTGGTGTAGATGGTGCCGACGGGCGCGCCGGAGAAGAACGGGTCCTTGACCGAGGTGAGCTTCGGGTCCTTGTAGACCGACGGGGTCGAAGGCAGCGACCTGGCCTGGGCGAAGTGATCAAGCTGGCCCTGCGGCGACTGCGTGGCGGCGATGTAGTCCCAGGCGGCCTTGGGGTTCTTGGCGCCCTTGGGGATGGCGAGGAAACTTCCGCCCCAGTTGCCCGAACCGCCGGGGATCGTGGCGATGTCCCACTTGCCCTTGGTGTCGGGGGCGTTGTCGCGGATGGAGCCGAGCAACCAGACCGGTGCGGCTATGACGGCGAAGTCCCCCTTCTTCATCGCGGCGCTCCAGCCGTCGGTGAACGTGCTCTGCTTGGCGGTGATCCCGGCGGCCATGGCCTTGAGCGCCTGGTCGAAGGCGGCCTTGACCTGAGGGCTCCGTTCGTACACCAGATTGCCCGCGGGGTCGTAGTACTTCTCCTGCCCCTGGTTGACCACCTGCGAATAGACGCTCGTAGCGGCATTGTCGATGAACGCCTTGCCGGTCGCCGCCGTGTACTTCTTGCCCGTCTCGATGAAGGCGTCCCAGGTGGGCCAGAGCTTGCCCACCTCCTCGCGGTCCGTCGGCAGCCCGGCGTCCTTGAACAGGTCGGTCCGGTAGGCGATGGCCATGCCGCCGACGTCGGTCGGGATGCCGATGATCGTGCCGTCCTTGGCCGTGGACTGGCTGATCACCCAGTCGAGGTAGTCGCCCTTGATCTTGTCGGCGCCCATCGTGCGCAGGTCGACGAAGTTCTGCGCCTGCTGGACGAACTTGGGCAGGTCGTCGCCCTGGATCAGCGCCAGGTCAGGCACCTTGCCGCCGGCGAGCGCGGTGGTGAGCGCCTGAGCCGTCTCCTGCGCGTTCCCCACCTCCGTCAGCTTCACCTTTACGTCCGGCCTCTTCGTCGTGTACTCCGCGAGGGACCCCTTCGCGTTGATCCCGGTGAACGACCAGAATTCAAACGATTTGCCGTCGGACGCGCCGGAGGAAGTCCCGGACGGCGAGCTTGAGCACGCTGCCATGGTGAGGGCCGCGGTAGCGACGAGCACGACCGCTGAGACATTGCGGAACTTCACGGCGACCTCTTTCGCTTGCTGTGGTCAGGGATGTGATACGCGGCCCGGCACCAAGAGGACGCGCTGCACTAGCCGACGGTGCCGTGCTACCTCAGGCTCCGAACCGCGAGCGCCGGACAGGTACAGCACCGCCATGCCGACCTGGCGTTTTAACTGCATAGTCTTCTGCCGTCACTCATGGTGAATTGAAACTTTCGGCGATGTCACGTCGGTCATTGCTCCAGGACAGTAGGATCCTGTTAACCGGAGCGTCAATATTCTCACGACGATGTGTCTGAAACAATCGGCCCACCGGTTTTATGTTTCGGGCACACACCGCACCCCTCACCGAGACGACGGAAGCGGCCGGATGAAACGCGAAACCCAGGTCGGGAACGAGCCCGACCTGGGTTGTTTCGGTGGAGCCCAGGGGGCTCCCGTCCCCCGCGATCACCGATGGGTCTGGACGACCGACCAATCGAAGTCGATCTCCTCGAGGACGCCCATCTCCGAGAACAGCGTGTGAATCCCACTGAAGTCGCTGAACAGGCGGATGCGGCGGGGGCCCTTGCAGTCTTCCAGCATGGCGCGCCCCTCCGCCACGCCAACCAGGTCCATGATGCGCTCCCACGTGCCGTAGTCAGCGGTCGTGTAAGCGGTCAGGGCCTCGAAGGCCGAGCGGGTGAAGAATCGCTGCTGCACCGGGTCGAGGCTCGGATAGACCTTCTTGGCCAACTCGGCCGCGATGGCCGAGTGGCAGTATTCATCACGGGCGTGTAACCGCGCGGTGGCGCTGTGCACGGGCTGGATGCCGGGGTCGTCGGCGATCGTGTCGAGGTACGGGCCGATGCCGATCTCGGCGATGGTCGCGAAGGCAAGGGTCGTCAGGCTGCGCTGCCAGCGCTCGGCACACCCTTCCCACATCTCCTGGTGGCGCCGCGAGTGCAGCGGCAGCGGCAGCGCGTTGTCCGGGAATGGCTTTCCACGTAGCTTTCGCGTGACGGCACTCGCGTTCATGTGCATGAGCGTGTGGTACTGCTCGTCGACCATCGCCTGGGTAAGGCACGTCTCCAGCTCGTCACCGGACAGGGCAGGGAACTCCCCGCTGATGACCAACCCGAAGGCGGGGTTGGCGATCGCCTCCTCGGTCACGATCGTCTTCCGGTTGAAGGCGATGATCGCCCAGGTGAGCACGTCGCTCCGCTTACTCGGGTCGAGAGCGAGCCAGGTCGGATGGTCGCGGAACGGAAGGATGCTCTCCGGATAGTCAGGGCGGTCCAGCTCGTACAGGTCCTCCAGACGGAGTTCGTCACGCTTGACACTCGCGCGGCGGTGCCAGTTTCCGGCGAGCCGCCGGATCACTGCGCTCTCGGTGGCATCCACGCCGCCGTCGTTGATCGCCACCAGATCTTCGAAGAGCGCTTCGTCGTAATCGTCGCGCTTGATGACGCCCATCAGAATTGCTCCATCTTGTAGTCAGGGCATGGTTGGAAATAGGTGAACAGGCGGTCGTCCCGGAATTCGTGCAGGACCACCAGCGGTTCGGTGCCCCCGTGATCGGGATCCGCTCGGTCCAGCGGGAGTTTCCAGGCATAGGCCGTGCTGGGCGCCATGATCAACGGGATCCCGGCGAACTCGGTACGCACGGCCGTATGGACATGGCCACACAAGATCCCGACCACTTGGGGGTGGTCGGCCAGCACGTCGGCGAGTGCCTGCGCGTCGGCGAGCCGGGAGCCGTCCAGGCTGGAGACGCCGAGCGCGAGCGGATGCTGGTGGAAGGCGACCACGGTCGGCCCCCTGGACCCGCGCAACGCCTCTGCGAGCCATTCGAGCGTTGCCGCTCCGAGCTCGCCCTTCGACGTTCCCGGCACGACGGCGTCGCAGAGAAGCACGGTGAGCTCGCCGACCCTGACCACCTGGTTGACGGGGCCGTCCCCTGGCTGGTTCAGCACCATCCGGCGGATCAGGACTCGGTCATCGTGGTTGCCAGGGCAGACGAAGACCGGCAGCACCCCCGACAGCGGATCCAGTACCTCCGCGAGCGCCTCGTATTCGCGGTCGAGCCCGTCCTGGGTCAGGTCACCGGTGATGACCACCCCCGCCAGGTACTCCGCCCGCCGCCGCAGATACTCCACCACCCGGGACGCCCGGGCACCATGGCGCGCGTCCACGTCTATGTGCAGGTCGCTGATGTGCGCGATACGAGTGACCCGCTCAGTTGACGACTTCATAGAATCCTTCCCCGTCGAGGTAACGGGCCGTGTGGTAGTCCCGCTGGACGACCCCCGGCACCTCGTGGACCATATGGACCAGCATGGAGTAGGTCATGTCGTTGATCGAGCGATGCAGCCTGTCCCCCACCCGGGTCCGGATCAGGGCCTCGTCGAAGCTCTCCAGGGCTTCCAGCTCGGCCATCCGCGGGTACGCGGCCAGCACACCCGACTTGGGGGAGATCATGTTGACGCAGGTGGCGTGGCGCGAGATCTCGTAATCGCGAATCGCCCTCTCCCTGAAGCGGTCCTGGTCGACGTACGCGTCGACGGTCCACTCCAGTTGCGACTCACCGATCGCCTTGCCCGTGAGCACGGGCAGGTCGGAGCCGCAAATCCGGATGCCGGTCTCGATCAGCCGCGGCCCGTCCGGGGTGAGCTTCAACTCTGTGTGCGCGCCGCCGTCGCGCACCCCCAGAGCGTCAAGGACCTCGCCGGCGTACGCGGCCAGCAGGTCCTGCTCCGGCCCCCTTCGGGGCATCAGCACAGACCCGCCGAGCAGATCCTTGACTCCGTTGATGTCGAGGTGCTGGGTCTCCCAGATATCGCAGATGTAGTGGATCCCGTCCATGCTGACCGAGTTGACGTAGTACTCGGTGCCGCGCAGGTACTCCTGGGCCACGACCCCGTCGTTCATCTGGGTGAAGGCGGTGTACGTACCGGCGAGTGACCGGAAGGCCGCGATCACCTCGTCGGCGGAGTCGCAGAAGGAGACCCCGTCGTTGAGCGCGCTGCGCAGCGGCTTGATCACTACTCTGCCGCCGACCTTCTCGTACCAGTCGAGCAACGTCTGCTCGTCGGTCGCCCGCACCTGCTCGGCGGCCGCGACGCCCGCCGCCTTCACCGTCTCGACCATCTGGTACTTGTCGCGGCGGGCGGAGCTGAGAGCGGCTCCGTTGGTGCGAAGACCCAGCCGGTCACTGAGCTGGTCCGCGAGCTCGACACCGCTCTCCGCCCCGGCGATGACAACGTACGGGCCATGTGCGGCGACCTGCCGGAGTGTCTCCTCCAGGTCTCCGCGGTGCACGATGTGCTCGTAGAAGTCAGCCGGCTGGTAGCGGGAGGCGAAGATCGCGGGCGGTTCTGGTGTGCTTTGAACGTGCAGGGTCCGGAAATCCCGCTCGTGGAAGAGGGGAGCTAAGAAACGGGCTGTCGAGTACGCGTCGACGATCGCGACGACAGGCTGTGGGGTCACAGGTTCCTCCTGTTGAGCGCCGCTCCGATGAGTCCGGAGAACAGCGGATGTGGCCGGGTGGGGCGGGAACGAAACTCCGGGTGTGCCTGGGTGGCGACGAGGAACGGGTGAATCGCGCGGGAATACTCGACGAACTCGACCAAGACCCCGTCGGGGGAGGTGCCGGAGAACACCAGTCCGGCGCGCTGGGCCAGTTCCTCGCGATATTGATTGGTCACCTCGTACCTGTGCCGATGGCGTTCGCGGACGACGGTGGTCCCATACAGTTCGTGGACCAACGTGCCCTCCGCCAGCACCGCCAGGTAACCCCCGAGCCGCATGGAACCGCCCAGGTCTGCTTCGCCGGAGACCGCGGCGACCTGGTCGGCCATCGTGGAGATCACTGGGTGCGGGGTGTCAGGACGGAACTCGGTGGAGTCCGCGTCAGGCATTCCCGCCAGCGATCTGGCCGCCTCGATCACGACGCATTGCAGGCCGAGGCAGAGACCCAGCATCGGAACCTGCTGCTCGCGGGCATATGTAACGGCCGCGATCTTCCCGGCGACGCCCCGGCCACCGAATCCGCCGGGTATGACGATCGCATCCGCGTCGTGCAGCACGGCCTTGGGGCTGGGCAGGCAGGCCTCCGCGTCCACCCAGTGGAGGCGCACCCGGGCCTGGTGCGCGAAGCCACCGGCCCGCAGCGCCTCAGCGACCGAAAGATAGGCGTCCGGCAGCTCGACGTACTTGCCGACCACGGCGACGGTGACCTCGTGGAGCGGGTGGTGAACCTGCCCGACCAGGTCATCCCATCGGGTCCAGTCGATCTCGCCCGCGGCCAGGCCCAGCTTGCCGATGACAACACCGTCCAGTCCCTCGGCGTGCAGCGCACGGGGGATGTCGTAGATGGAGGCGGCGTCGATGGCGGCGACCACCGCCTCTGTTTCCACGTCGCAGGCCGCGGCGATCTTGTGCTTGAGCTTGTCGGGGATGGCGCGATCGGCCCTCAGTACCAACGCGTCCGGCCGGATGCCCAGGCTGCGCAGGGCCGCCACCGAGTGCTGGGTCGGCTTGGTCTTCAGTTCCTGGGACGCGCCCAGGTAGGGGACGAGCGAGACATGGAGGTGGAAGACGTTCCCCGGACCTTCCTCGTGCCGCAACTGCCGGATCGCCTCCAGGAAAGGGAGCGACTCGATGTCGCCGACGGTACCGCCGACCTCGGTGATGACGACGTCGACGTCGTGCGCCGCCCGCCGGATGTTCGCCTTGATCTCGTCGGTGATGTGCGGGATGACCTGGACGGTCTCCCCCAGATAGCCACCACGTCTCTCTCGTGCCAGTACCTCCGAATAGATCTTTCCCGTCGTGATGGAGGCGACCGCGCTGAGGTCGACGTCGAGGAACCGCTCATAGTGGCCGATGTCCAGGTCGGCCTCGGCGCCGTCCTCGGTGACGAAGACCTCGCCGTGCTGTAGCGGGTTCATGGTGCCTGGGTCGACGTTGAGGTAAGGGTCGAGCTTCTGCATGGTGACCCGCACGCTTCTGGCGGCCAGCAGCGTCCCAAGGCTCGCGCCGGTGAGCCCCTTGCCCAGGGAGGAAACGACCCCGCCCGTAACGAAGATGTACTTCAAGCTCTCTACCTCGCAGGTCACGATGTGGATGGCACCAGGGGAGGGTCGGACTCTGCGGCCTTGGGCACGAGCTGCCCCCGAGCCAGCGCACGCTCAAGCCAGGAGCCGGCGAGAAGTGAGGTGGCGATCGCGGTGAGTACCAAGGTGGTGAACAACTGCTGGCTGACGATTCCCGCGTCAAAGGCGAGTGTCGCCATGACGATCCCTGGGCCGCCGCGCGCGTTCATCGCGACCGCCAAGTTGAGCGCGTTCTGTGCGGGGCTCCCGGCCAGCCGTGCCCCGGCGAAGACCCCGGCGATCTTCAGTGCGCAGGCGAGCAGGAAGAACCCGATGGTGAACCACAGGGCGAACCCGTGCACCAGATCGAGCTTGAGGCCGACGATCGCGAAGTAAATGGGAATGAAGAACCCGGAGGCGAAGGAGCGGATCGCCGTCATGGATTCCGATCCTGTGCGAGGCAGGTCCGTCAGCAGTCCGACCGCGAACGCACCGAAGATCGGCGCCAGCCCGAGCAGGACACATGAGGCGGCCACGCCCAGCGTGAGCACGACCCGGATCGCCACCTGGTCAGCGGCGCGGTCGGACACGAGCCGGCTGGTCGGCCGACGTACCTTGCTGACCCCGTACACCAGCAGCAGGAATCCGACCGAGGCAAGCGTGTGGTAAACGATCGACTGGGTGGTGGAGGAAAGCTGCAGGACCGAGGACAGACCGAATGCGTCCTGCTTCGCATGACTCACCATGCCGAGCGCGACGGCGAGGAGGACATTCAGCACGATGTCCTCAAGCACCGCGACCGACAGAACGACTCGCGCGAATACCGTTTGCATGATGCCCAGATCGAGCATGATCCGGGCGATCACGGGAATGCTGGTGACCGCGAGCGAGCTGACCAGCACCAGCCCCAGCGCGGTGCGGTCGTTCGCCGGGCCGATGAGTCCGGAGCCGTCCAGGGACCACGTGAACAGCACGCCCCCGGCCAGAGGTACCACCATCCCGGCTACCGCGATCATGCCGACCGTCCGGCCGTCGCGGCGAGAGAACACTGTCCTCATCTCCGCACCGGCAAGGAACATCAGCAGCAGCATTCCGATCTGACTGACCAGGCCGAGCCCGCCGGCGACCGCTCCGGTCCGGGGAAACAGCCATGCCTGTGCTTCGGGAGCGAACAGGCCGAAGAGCGTCGGCCCGAGCAGGAGGCCGCCGAGGATCTCCCCGATCACCGGGGGCTGGCGGAACCGTTTGAACAACCGCGCGAACAGGTTGGCCGAGCCCAGCAGGATCGCCAACGCCGTCAGGATGCCGAACAGGTCACCGTCGGTGATGCTCACTGCGGTCTCCGGATATCAAGGCTGAACCGGGACGCCACAGCCGAGGAGGATCCGGTGTACTTGCCGTCGTAGTTGATCGCGGAACCCTGCATCGCCCAGAAGGCGAGCTTTCCGATGATCATTCCGGGGTAGACCCGGACAGGATGGGCGACCTTGATCTCAAGCGTCCAGGGGAAGACCGCGCCGCTGTGTCCGAGCGGCGCCGAGTACTGGATCCAGATGCCAAGAGTCGAGGCCGACCGGCAGGCGTAGAGCGTGGCCGCGTGGTGGGGGCTGCCCATCGCCTCCATCGTGCTACCGAGGTAGAGCCGGCCGGGTTCGAGAACCATCCCGTCCGGGCTCATGACGGTGTGCACCGCCTCCGGTAGTTCGTAGCAGTCGATGACCCCCTTCTCGTAGGTCAGGATGTCCGCCGCCAGCCGGAAGCCGTAGCTGTTGGGCTCAAGCCTTTCGGCGTCGAAGTCGTCGATGTGGATACGGCCGACCTCGACCTCGGCCAGGATCTGCGCGCCGGTGAGGATCACAGCCAGCCCTCCAGGAGAGCGCGAACGGCGGCACGATGCCCGTCCAGATCACCGCTGTTGTCCAGCTCGAGGTCCGCCTCGATCTCGTCCAGCCGGCTGGTCGAGCGATCGGCGCGTGTCGGGTCCCCCCGCTCGGCTAATCGCTTCTGCCGCAGCTCCTCATCGCAGCGAACCCGCAACACCCGGAAGCCCAGGGCACGCAGGGCGACGGCGTCCACCTCCGGGTCGCGCAGGTCGTCATTGACGATCACGTCCGCGTCGACGGAACTCAGCCTGACCGTGAAGTCATCGACGAAAGCGCGCGGGTTGATCCGGCGTAGGTTGTCGGCCAGGTCCTCCATCAGGATCTGGTCCTGCGCTCCGGCGCTCACGGCCCGGCCCGCGGCCACGTACACCGAGTCCTGCAGGTCGTACAAGGGCTTCGCCAGTTTGACCCTGGCGTGGCTGAGGCCTGCGGCGGTCGCTGCCTCCTCCAGCAGGGACGCGGTCGTCGACTTCCCGCTGCCCGCCAGGCCGATCACGGCGACCCGAAGACCTCCGCCGCGCAGTACCCGGTCAGGGTCCACATCGAGGGTGCCACGCAGCCGGATCATCGCCACCGACGGAAGAACCTCACGGAGGCCGGCGAGCGATCGGTAGAACGCGGAATAGTCCGGCACCAGGTGGGACTGCCAGGTGAAGAACGTGGTGTCCACCTGACGGTCAACGATCTTGTTGAGGTGGGCCCAGCGCTCGGCCTCCGACCGCAGCTGCCAGGTGGTGAGCGGCTCACCGGGGCGCACCTCGGGCAACAGGATCGCTGCGAGCCGCCGCGGCTGTGCCGAGAACTCAACCCCCAGCCAGCCCTCGAAAAGGTCCGGATCGATGAGTAGTTTGTCGGTCGCGGCCCGCTCATCGATTCCGGGGTCCACCTGTTCGCGGACCAGCCGTTCCAGCCGGGCGTCGGCTCGGATGGTGCCGACACCGACGTACGGGTAGTCGCGCCACGGGTAGACCTCGATCGCCTCGCCGACGCGGCGGCAGAACACCTTGTCACCGGAGAAGTACGACCAACCGGGACGGCCCAGCGCCGACAGCATGGTCGTCGTCTTACCCGCGCCCTTCGCCCCGGCGATGATCACGGCTTCATCGCCTCGGACCAGCCCGGAGGCATGCAGAACCACGGTGCCGAGGTCCTCTTCGTTCCGGATGACCAGATCACGCAGGAAGTCGATGACCTGGATGGTGGAGCCCGCGGTGATCCGCAGCCGGAACAGCCCGTCCGACCGGGCGTCCTTCGGGACGTCCACCAACGTGGTGCGGTTGACGTAGCGGCGGCGGTCGCCCTCCTCCACCACATGGGCGTCGAAGTTGAACTCCGCCGCGTTGCTGCGGCGGATCACAGACTGCTCGGTGTCCCAGATCTGCCGGTTGACGTCGGCTTCGGGATCGTACGCATCCACCTTGATCGTGAACGTGGCCGGCCGGTCCGAGACCGGCACCAGCAGATGCCGGAAGAAGCGGCGGATCGGCTGGAAGGCGGGTTCAGCGCCGGGTGAGATCTCGAACCGCATCACGGTGTTCAGGAATTCGAGGTCAATCATGGTCATTGGGTTCCTTGGCAGAGGCGAGGGCGGACAGCAGAAGGTCTGCGTGAGCGCGTAGCGACTGCGCCCAGATGGGGTCCAGCAGCGGGGCCAGCCCGTCGATCCCGAGCTGAAAATCGATGCTCAGTCCGACCCAGGTGCCGGCGCAGTCCGGGGCGAACGTCCAAGTCACGGCCAAGGAGTCGAAGTCGCCCTGGGTCTGCGCGAAGACCAGCCGTTGGCCTGAGGTAGTGGTCTCCCGCTGAGTCCAGCCCACCCGGCTTCCGTTGAGCAGGACGCTCCAACGGGCTGTCCCGTCCGACTGCGGCTCGACCTCGAGCACATGAGGCGCGAGCGCCGGCAGGCCGGTACCCTCCCGTACGATCCGGCGGAGTTCGGCCGCCGACGCGGGGACGAAGGCCGTAGCGGAGATCTGGGGCATCACGACTCCTTCATGAACGGAGTGAGGAAGCCGATGTCCAGACCGGCCGCACGGGAGAGCGCGGCCCAGGAGCGCAGGGTCACCAGCATGTCGCGCTGTCCCTGCGCGATCAGACGGTCGGGCAGCTCGCCAGGGAAGGCTTCGAGCAGCCGCTCCCAGAACACGAAGATCTCGTCATGGGAGCCGGGGCCGCCGAACTCCTCCGCCAGGTCGAAGATCTCGATGAGGTCGGTCCCGGTGGCCTGCGCGACCTCCTGCAGCCCGTACTCCAATCCGAGCGCGAGGCAGTGCGCGTCGGCCACCGGGACTCGTCCTGCGAGCCGGTTGTCCACGTCGACGAGTTGCTCCAGCAGTCGCAGCTTGACGGCACTCTGCATCTGCGGCTGATCGGTCCCGCCCTCGATGTCCTCGATATAGGAGCGGCCCTCGGCCAGCATCAGCCAGGCGGCCTGGATCCAGGCCTCCACCGCCGCCGTGACGGGCCGTGCGTGCCCAGCCCTGACCTGGGGGAAAACCGGGATGTCCGCTGCGTTCATGCGCTCGTTCCTCCGGTGTAGTCGATCCGCTGGGCCAAGGCGCCACCCCGCAGGGCGCGCAGCAGCACTCCGGCTTCGCGTCCGGGGACGTCACTCAACTCGGTGAGGGCGTACGGTCCAGCCGGAGCCTGGCCAGAAGCAGGCATCGCACCGTCCGGCGTCAGCAGCAGCTCCGCGCCGGGCAGGAAGGCATACCGGTCCGCGCGATCGGCCGGGTCGAAGGCGACGCCGACCGAATGCGTCTGCGCGGTGAGGGCCGCCGCCTCCCGCACCAAGGCGAGGTAGTCGGCGGCGATCCGGGCATCCGGCCTGGTCAGGGCGGAGGCCACCGTCACACGCAGCCGCTCCACCTCCGCACCGAGCGCGGCGAACGAGGCATCCGCCCAGCCCTGCTCCGCGACGAGCCGAGTCCACCTGAGCAGGTACCACTTCCGGGTGGTGTAGACGTCACCGTGGTGGGAGAGGATCGCGTCCATCAGGAACAGCAGCGTGTTGATCGCATAGCCGACCCGGCCGCGCAGCTCGCCGGCGGCTTCGGCCAGGGCGAGATGAACCGCCTGCTCGATCGAGTTCTGCAGTGCCGCCCGGCTCCACACGGCCGCCAGTGCCGGCAGCGCGGCGACATAAGGCATCTGCCCGTCGAGAGTCAGGCCGTTGATGATGCGCTCGGTCTGTTTGCGCCGGGGTTCCCGATGCTTGTCCCAGCTCCGGAAGAACCTGACGATCTCTTCAGGGGGACGAACGGCCAGGTCCGTGAGCTCCTTGAGGTTGGCGGCCAGCTCCGCGGTGGAGAATGAGACGACCTCCAGATGTTCACCCCACTCGAAGATCTTGGTGGAGATCCGGGCACCCTCCAGAGGTTCGTCCTGGATTCGAATGAAGTCCAGGTCGCTGGTCGCGTTGGCGAGACCGTGCACCGGCGAGCTGGTGATCAGGAGCTGTCCGGGGCCGACCCGCTCGGTCATGAGCGCGCCGAGCGCCGCCGGATCCAGCCGCCTGCTCCGCAGGAAGGTTGTGACGTTGGCGTGCCTCTGCTCGGCCAGCCGCGTCGTGGAGAGATTCATGAGTCGACTTTCTGGAGGGAGCTGAGAAATCGCCGTCGCACCAGCTGAGCCGCGAACGTGTTGTCGACTTCGCCCAGGTGACAGCGGGCCTCGATGCCGGGGCCCGCAACCGCGAAGGTGGCCAGTAGCCGGTCATCGCCTGTGTTGACCACGTGGGCACCCGGCTTGGCCGCCGACCGCACCACAGGACCGGCCCCGGCCGGCGCGGCGGTCGGCTGGTAGTCGTGTCGCAACTCGACGAAGACGACGGGAGGAACGGCTCCGTCCGACAGCGGCACGCCATGCTCGTCCAGGAACCGGGCGACGACCGGCCGGCCGGAGTCGGGGTCGATCACCTCTCGGAGCACAGCCATCGCCCTGGCCATGGCGGGTCCAGCCTCTTGCGGTGGGACGACCCCGTAAGGGCGGTCCAGGGTGTTGACGCAGAGCGAGCCATTGTTGGCAGGGTGGTAGACCACACTGGACCGGGCCGGGTCCAGGGCACCCGCCGCGTCCCACACGGCCAGTCCCGCCTCGATCAGGGGCTCGTTGAGGTGGACCAGTTTCGTGCATCCCACGATGCCGTGGTCGGCGGTCAGGATCACGGTGTCGTCCTGGTCGGCACGGTCCAGTACCCGCCCGAGGAACTGATCAGCCCAGCCGTAGACCTGGCGCACGAGCTCCCACAGGACAGGAGCGCTTTCGGGGCGGAACATCCCGCTGCGCTCGTCGCACCAGCCGACGAACTCGTGCCCGACATCGTCGGTGATCGGAAGATAGAGAACGACGAGATCGGCTTCATGGCCGGCCAGCGTCCGCTCCGCCGCCCCGATGAACGCCCGCGCCGCGCACTGGACCGCGGAGAGAAAGACCTCCTCCGCCGCGCCGTCGCCCCCGTCGATCAGACGGGGACCGAACGTCCCAATCCGGTAGGAGGGACCGAGACTCTCCCCGGCGAAGACCGGAGCGGTGCGCATCGCCTCGACCAGAGCCGGGTCCGCTCCCGCGAAACGGGCGTGGTAGAGGCCGGTATGCGCGAACAACCGATCGCCGTCCGGCTGCTCCAGACAACGAATCCAGGTGCCGAGACCGTCAGAGAACCGGCGCTCGACCCACCCCTCGGCCGAGCGCACCAGCCGGCCGTCGAACAGCAGCCCGCCCGGCACAGCTTCAAGGCTGTGCCCCTGCCATTGCACCTTTGCTCCGGTGGGGACCCGCAGATGGCCAGGGCGGGCGATTCGCCCGCTGAAAGCCTCGACGGCGGCGTCGACCCAAGGCGCCACGGCACCATCGGCGTCGAACACCCATGGGACGTGCACGAAGGCCGCCCGCAGACCGAGCTCCGCCCAGACCGGCGGTATCAGCGGGAATTTGGGCCCGAAACCCGAGCTCATCCCGGTGATCGGCCCGTCCCGGTCCGGAACGGGAAAGCCGGTCACGCCGTGCCGCTCCGGCCCTGCCCCCGTGAAGAGAGTCGCGAGGGAGGGTGGGGTCTGACAGTTGGGGCGCGGTGGCCTCGCAGCGGCGAAGCTCCCCGTCGCCCGCAGCCTCCGTACCGCCGGCAGCGACCCCTCGGCCTCCAGCCGGTCGACGATCCAGGCCGCTGCGGCATCCCAGACCACCCAGTAGACCGTCATCGCGGCCCGGCCAGCAGATCGGGCAGGTCCACGATCGAGTCGATGGTGTGCGAAGCGCCGCCGGTCAGCCCTTCGGCTTGTTGATCGGCGAACTTACCGGTCCGTACCTGGACGGTGACGGCCCCGGCGGCGCGGCCTCCGGCGATGTCGGTAGTGGCATCGTCCCCGACGACGACGCAACCGGTGACCGGGGTCCCGACCGAATCGGCGGCCAGGGTGAAGAACTCGGCCGACGGCTTGCCGACGACGACGGCCTGACAGCCCGCGGCGTACTCCAGCGCGGCGACGACCGCCCCGGTGTCAAGGTGATCGCCGTCCGCGCGCTTGAAATAGCGGCCGCGCTGCAACGCCACCAACTGCGCTCCCGCGCGGAGCGCGCGGAACGCTCCATCGAGAAGGCCGTAGTTCAGCGTGTCGCGGCAGTCCCCCACCAGCACATGCGTGCAGGGAGCGCCGGCTACGACTTTGAACTCAGTGCGCAGAGCCTCGGCAACGACTAGATACGCGTTCCCTCCAGCCGCCTCGAGCAACCGTTGCGCGGCGACCACCGGTGTGAACAGCTCCTCCTGGTGGATCGTCAGCCCGAAGCCCTCCAGGTCTTCGGCGACTCGGACCACAGGTTTGGAGTCGGTGTTGGTCAGGAACCGCAGCACGTGGCCTTGCTCACGCAGCGCGGCGACCGCTGCCGTCGCGCCCGGGATGGGCTCACCCTTGGCGTAGAGCGTTCCTTCCAGGTCGAGCAGGATCGTTCCCACCTCAGCGCACCACCAGGGCGAGCTCGGGGCGGGCGGACACAGAGTCCTTCAGGAAGGTCCTCTTCGAGTAGTAGCCACGCTGGTCGTTCATGCCGCGGGCTCGAAGGAACCCTTCCAGCCACTGTGCGATCTGTGCCATCTCATCCAGGACGGCGGCCTCGTCCGCGGCGATCGCGGTACGGCTGCGCAGGTACTCCAGTTCGCACTGGTGCAGGACGACGTCGGGGGCGTCCAACAGGCTGCAGTGGTCGAAGAAGATCCCGTATACGTGTCCGGTGGTCACGGACTCGAAGTTGACGTCGTAACGGACCCGGCGGAAGGGGGGGAGCCGGACCGCCTCAAGGCCTAGCACGTCGGTGATGTACTCGCCGAAGTGCTCGACCTCGACACCGTAGGTGTGGCTCTCCCTGCGATCGAAGGAGTCCTCGGCGTACCACTTGCGCTTGACCAGGTGCTTGCCGTCGGTAGTGGGGATGAAGGAGACGTATCCCAGATCCGCCGCGGGCGCGGTGATCTCGTACAGGTGGTTCAGGTAGTCCCACGCCTGGAACTCATCGCGGTACTCCATGACGTAGCCGGGTAGGTCCCCCGCTAGCAGGCTCCGGTAGAGGTCCAGGTTGGCGGTCCATATGTCCACTGGGGGAGTGAGTGTGTACTTGTACTCGAGCTCCTGGCCGGCGAAGCACTTGCGGTAGTACCGCTGGTGGTTGTTGAGGAACAGCGCCTGCTCGCTGTGGAGCCGGGCCGCCTCGGGCAGCCAGCGCAGCGAATCGGCACGTTCGGCCAGCGGACTCGAGGTGATCCGGATGAAGCACGCGTCATCCTCAAGGAATCGGATCTGGGAGTACACGTGCAGCCCGTCGCCGGTGTCGCTCAGGAAGAACAGCGGGACGATCGGGCCGTCTCCCAGCAGGCTCCGGACCTCCTGGCTCGGCCGCATGCCGGGGAACAGAGCGACCCCCTCGGATTTGACCCGGCGGTCACCGGCGATCAGCTCGACCGGGCCGAGGTCGGACCAGCGCAGCACGAGGGTGTTGCCCGGGGCCCGCAGGTCCAGCGGAATCAGGATGAGCGGCTCGTCCGCGCGCAGCGGAGCTGTTCCGTTGAGAACGT
Organism: Sphaerisporangium aureirubrum; assembly: GCF_042658925.1. Classification (NCBI taxonomy): domain Bacteria; kingdom Bacillati; phylum Actinomycetota; class Actinomycetes; order Streptosporangiales; family Streptosporangiaceae; genus Sphaerisporangium; species Sphaerisporangium aureirubrum. The sequence goes on along the minus strand of NZ_JBHSRF010000026.1, from coordinate 14,151 downwards.
GCAACCCGCCCAGGACCAGCCAGCAGTTATTTTCTGTCACGTCAGTCACTTTCCGCCCGTCACAGTGACGGTTCCACTGCTGATTACCGCATGTCCTTCGCTGGGCAGGCCCTGGGCCGCCACCGCCGGCACCTGGGCCTCCCGCAGCAGGATGGCCAGGTGGCCAAGGGTGGAGCCCTGATCGAAGACGAACCCCGCGACGTCACCGATGAGGACCGAGAGCACGGCGTACGGGCGGGAGGCCCGGACGATCGGTGGCTCCGGGCAGGCCCGGACTCGCGCGATGATCTCCGCGAGCCCTTCGTGGCCGGACAGGTCCTGCGACCTGTCGACACTGACTGCCGGCCCGATCGACAGCCGGCTGAGCACTTCGTCTTCGTCCAGGTCGAGCAGCGGCCCAGCGGCGGTTCCCACCGAGATCACACGCGCGTCGGCGGAGTTCAGGGCGTCCCCGCCCAACAGCGAGTAATCGACGAAGAACAGCTTCCCCGACTGTCGCACCCACTCGAGAGTCATCGGTCCGTACTGGTCACTCATGACCCCGGTGAACTCGGCGAGCTCGCCCACATGGGCGTTGATCGGGCTGTCGGCCGGGTCGATCTGTCCGTCACGTATCACCACCGCCGCGGCGCCCGAGGTGCCGCGATTGAGTGCCATGAGGCCCTCAGGGGTGTACTCGACGATGAAGTCGTCGCCGACGCGCCGGGAGATGATTCCCAGATCGCCCCGAAGGTAGTCCCGGACGATCACTGTGTGCAGCTGGGTGGAGTCCGGTCCCGCTCCGGTGGTCTCGGCGAGTCGGCCGAGAAGCTCCGCCTTGTGCACCACGATCTGCCGGAGGGTGTCACCGAAGTCCAGTACGCACTCGTCGGCGCACCCCTCGTCGATGACCTCACGTAGTCGGCCACCGGTCTCCGCGGCGCACAGGCCGCGCCCGTTGAAGTGGACGACCCAGCCGTGGCCGACACCGACACCGCATTCGACGGCCAGCCTGTGCGCAGGCCCACGCTTGGCCGCGTAGCCGCCGTAGATCGCGGAGACCTCACCGAGATCGACGGAGGCGGGTATCTCGTCGAAGTAGAGTCTGTAGGCATCAGCGACCGGCTCGTCCTGGCAAGTGTCCTGCTGGGACGGGGCGGTCTGCGGCCGGACCTGGATGAGGTGCACCCCGTCAGCGTCGGCGGCCCACTCGACGTCCACGTCATGGCCCTCGGCCGTGCGGAGCGCCTGGACCAACCGCACGACCTCGTCCAGAGCGGGGACATCACCGGTGAGCTCAGCCGATTTGGCAAGGACCGGAACGGCGACCCCGGCGACCATGGAGTCGGCCAAGCCTTCGACATATTCGATCACGACCCCCTCCTCGGGGTCGGAGAAGGCTACCCCGGCCAGCTCAGGCCGGATCATCCTCTGGACGATGACGGCCAGCCTGGGTGTATGGGAGAAGTCGCCCGCGCGGACCCGGGCCGCCACAGCCGAGGCCTCGTAGTAGGAGCGCCAGCATTGCTCGACCGCCTGGGCCACCGCGTCGACGCCCTGTACACCGAGGACCGTGGCATGGATCCCGGCCAGGCTCGAGCCGGCGGTGTCCTCGTCGAGGCCGGAGGAACGGACGGCGAACTCGACGCTCTCGTCGTCGCCGAACACGTCGGCGATCCGGACCGCCAGCAATTGCCGGGCCTGTTCGGCCAGGTGCACCCCGGACACGATCTTGTGGATGTCCTTCAGGGAGTCCGTTAGGAACGCTCCCACCGTGGCGCGAAGGTCATTGAAGGCCGCGGCCAACCCGCGGCGCTGGTCGTCACTGAGCGCTCCGTCGAACTCCTCGGCTGAGATGCAGAACGCGTTGGGGACTCGGAAGCGGCGACTGTTCGCCGCCAGAGCGGCGAACTTCGGTCCTGTCCTGGCCGGGTCGACGCTCGCCCCCAGGCCGACGAAGCGCTGCCGGGCGAACTGCTTGTGGAAGTCCTTGTGGATGTCGCTGCTTCGGGGTCCGGTCGCGCCCTGGTACTTGCCGTCGTAGAGCTCGATGTCTCCCTGCGGTCGCCACCACATCATCTGACCGATGTTGATGCCCGGATAGACCCGGACCGCGTTCATGGAGTAGAGCTGGAGCGTCCATTGGCCCTTGTACCCGATGTCGCCCAGACTCGCCGACAGGTTGATGAACAGCCCTAGCCTTGCCACCGACGAGCGTGCGGCGAAGGTCGGCGCGTAATGCTCGCTGCCCAGGACCTCGATCGTGTGCGCTAGATACAGCCGGCCAGGCTCAAGGACATATCCTTCGTCGGGAATCTCGATCTTGTCGCACTCGTTGCCTTGCCGGGCATCCAATGGCATGTCCCGATAGACGTAGAGCGTCCGACCGAGACGGAAGTTGTAGCTGTTCGGATTCACTTGCTCGGGAGTGAAGGGGTCGATGGTGATACGACCGTTCGCCCATTCCCGCTCAATCTCGGTACCCGTGAGGATCACTGTCCACCCGTCCTGAATCTTTGCTGGGTGAACAACATCCCTCCGTGGAGTAGCGCAGCAGTATCGCGCAGATGGCGTACAGGATCAGCACAGGACGGCAGCGGCTCCGCTTCACCTGGACCGCAGGACCAGCCTCTACCGACGACCACGGGCGATACCTGTGCGATACGGAGTGCACGGGATGATTATTCACTTAGCAGCCGACCGTCCCCTGGAGAGTCACCATTCACGCCCAAGGACAACGGCCCCTGGTCATCCTGATCGTGACGGGGCTTCAGAATTACCGTGAGTACCTACTGGCGAGCATCAGTACCCGCTACCGGATCCATCTGTTCACTCTGACCCCGACCACCTGGGAAGATCCCTACCTGGTCGGCAGCACCGTCGTCACGGCGACCGACACCGACACACTCGCCGCGGCGGCCGCCGAGCTGAACGCGCGTGAGCCGGTCAGTGGCGTGATCTGCTGGGACGAGTCCCGGATCCACCAGGCGGCGTGCGTCGCCGAGCGCCTCGGCCTTCCACATACTCCTACCGAGGCGGTGTGGCGCTGCCGGGACAAATACCAGGGCCGCTCCGCCCTGGCCCAGGCCGGGCTCGCACAGCCGGTGTTCGCGCTGGCCGGGACCCTCGAAGAGGCCTTGGCCGCAGCCGAGAACATCGGCTATCCAGTGGTGGTCAAGCCCCGGGCCGCGGCGGCCAGCTATGGCGTGTCGCTGGTGCGCTCCGCCGAGAAGATGGCCGAAGCCTTCGCCTTCGCGGACCAGGCAACCGTGGCACATATGCCCGAGTTCGACCAGTCAATCCTGGTTGAGGAGTATCTCGCCGGACCTGAAGTGAGTGTGGACTCCGTAGTCGTCGGCGGGCGCGTGACACCGCTGTTCGTCGGCCGCAAACAAACCGGCTACCCGCCCTACTTCGAGGAGACCGGCCATGTGGTCACGAACCGTGACCCACTGCTGCGCGACCCCGCTTTCCTCACCCTGCTCCAGGACACCCACACCGCGCTCGGCTTCACCCACGGCTGGACTCACGCCGAGCTGAAACTCGACCCGATCCTGAAGGTCATCGAGGTGAACGCCCGGCTCGGGGGCGACATGATCCCTTATCTCGGGATGGCCGCCTCGGGGATCGACCCCGGCCTGGCCATCGCCGCGCTGGCCAGCGGCGCCGAGCCGGCGCTCGAGGTGCAACGCGACCTGGTGGCGGCGATCCGGTTCTTCTATCCCGAGCATGACGACACCGTCATCGACAGCGTGAAGTTCGACGCCGCGGCGCTGCCGGCCGATATCGACCGAGCAGTCGCCGTCGTCCTGCCCGGCGCCACCGTCTCCCCACCACCGCGCGGCCTGCTGATGGGCCGGATCGCGTACGCCACCGCGGTCGCCCCGACCGAGCAAGAGTGCGTGGCCGCCCTCGACCAGGCGGCCAAGGCATTGCAGATCAGGGAAAGGACAGAGGTCCGGTGACCACCCACGCCCCTCGGACCAACGACGGGAAAGCCGGCGTACTCGCGACCTTCACCGAGTCGCCGTTCGCCGTGAAGGCGCTTCTCTTCGGTGTTCTGGTCAACAAGCTGGGTTCGTTCGTCCAGATCTTCCTCATCCTTTTCATGACCACCCGCGGTTTCACCGCGGTCCAAGGAGGCATAGCACTAGGCGTCTACGGTGCCGGCTCCGTTCTGGGCGTGCTGGCCGGCGGCACGCTGGCCGACCGCATCGGCGCCCGGATGACCATCGTCATGGGAATGGCGGGAACTGCCGTACTTCTCGTCGCTGTGCTGCACATCCGCTGGTACGCGGGGATACTGGTGGCGGTTGCCCTGGTCGGGACGATCAGCCAGGTCTACCGGCCGGCGGCCTCCTCGTACATCGCCGCGCTGATCTCGGGCGACCGGCAGGTGATGATCACCGCGATGTACCGGCTGGCGCTCAATCTGGGCACCACCGCCGCTCCGCTGCTCGGAACGGCACTGGCCGCGGTCTCCTACGATCTGCTGTTCTACGGTGAGGCGGCCGCCGCCCTCTGTTACGCCGTGATCGTCCTGGTGGCCCTGCCGCGCAGAACCGTCACATCGGTTGCCACCCCTGTCAGCCCCAGAGGCGGGTACATGGTGGTCCTGCGTGACCGCCGCTTCGTCGCCTTCTTGGTCGCTGTGATGCTCAACTCGGCGGTGTACATCCAGTACATGAGCACCCTTCCTCTCGCCATCCGCGAGGCGGGCCTCGGCGCCATCTGGTACGGAGTCATGCTCGCGATCAACGGTGCGATCGTGATCTGCTTCGAGCTGCTGATGACCAAGGTCGTCCAGAGGTGGCGGATGCGACGGGTGGTGACAATCGGCTTCTTCTTGCTGGGCGCCGGTATGGCCGTGTACGCGCTGCCTGGCGGACTGGCGGTGTTCGTCATCGGCACCCTGCTCTGGACACTCGCCGAGATCATCCAGGGGCCGTCGATGTTCGCCTACCCCGCCCTCGCCGCCCCCCCTGAGAGCAGCGGTCGCTATCAGGGTGCCACCCACGCGATGTTCGGTATCGGGACCGCTGTCGGCCCCGCCATCGGCGTCGTCCTCTGGAGCAGCCTCGGCAATCCTGCCTGGATCATCATAGGCGCGGTCTCCGTGCTGGCCCTCGTCCCCGCTTGGTATGCCATCGGCGAGAACAGGTGACGTTCACTGGCCGAGCATGGAATGGATCTTCTGATGAACCGCATCCCGCAACGGGTGGTTGAGCTCTTCTAGGAGTTCCTGGGCCTTGCGCCAGAGCTGCAGCGCCCCGGCTGTGTCCCCAAGCTCTTGTCTGAGGTCGCCGTACCTGCTCAGGGTCTCGGCCTGGTTGTAGCGGTGCCTGAGCCGGGGGAGTTGCTCGTCCATGGGAATCACCTGCCGATAGCATTCCTCAGCCGCATCAAGGTCGCCGCTGCTCTGGTACGCGTAGGCGAGGCTGTCCCACACGTCGGCCTCGCCGGCCAGGTTTCCGGATTCGCGATTGAGGGTCAGTGCCTCGCGGCAGGCCGACACAGCCGTGTCGTAATCGCCGAACGACGCTAAGTACCGGCCCAGCGCATTGCGCGCCTCGGCCTGCCCGACCGGGTTGTCGTCCTTGGTGTGCAGATCGAATGCCCGCTCGGCGTGGTGCCGGCACTCGTGCTCACGGTGACGTCTACCGCTGTACAGGCTGAGACGGTGATGGGTCCTGGCCTGTCCGCTGACGTCGCCGATCTCTTCGAACAGGGCGAGTGCGCGGACCAGTTCCGGCTCGGCGCCTTCGCCCGCGGGATCCAGCACGTCGGCGGCACTCCCGAACTCCAGCCGAGCGATGGCCTCAGCGTACGGATCGCCAAGAGCACCTGTCGCGTCGACCGTGTTCTTGGCCACCCGATACCAGTCGTGCCAGTGGCCGAGCCGTTCCAGGAGGGGAGCGAGCCCCTCGACGATCCGCCACCTGTGGTTGGGGAAGCCGTCGTCCTGTGCCTTGAGAAGTGCTGCGATGATCGAGCCCCGGTTGTCCTCGAACCAGGCTCCAGCCTCGGCCACCGTTTGGAAAGGGGTCATGAGCACTCCGCGCTGCAGGGTGGGCAGCGGGGTGAGGCGGCGATTGGGCATGAGCAGTCCCACAGCACCGTGCACGTTGTGGAGGTAGTAATCCAGCACACGGTTGGAGGCCAACCGCCGGTCGGCCTCGGACTCCTCCTGGTTCACGACCTCCGCGGCGAAGCTGCGGACCAGGTCGTGCATCGAGTACTGCCCCGGTCTCACAGTCTCCACCAGGTGGTTTCTCGCGAGGTTGGTGAGAGCTTTCTGCGTGTTCGCCAGGGACATCCCGGTGAGAGTGGCCGCCGCCGCGGTGGTCACCTGATTTCCATGATGGAGGCCGAAGAAGCGCAACAGCCTGCGTCCGTCGTCAGTGAGGTGCCGGTAGGAGCCGTGGAGCAGGGACCGCATGCTGGTCGCGGTGTCGCCGGTTTCCAACCGGTCCAGCGGGCTCAGCGTCTCCTCGAACATCTCTACGAAGTCCGCGAGTCGCAACGACGGCTGGCTGAGGGTCATCGAGGCCAGGATGCTGGCCGCGAGCGGAATGCACTCCGACATCGCGACCATCGTGGATATCGCCTCAGGCTCGGCCTTGACCCGCTCGTCCCCGACGAATTCCTCGATCAACTTGGCCGTCTCGTCCGTCCGCAACGGTCCCAACCTGATCGACTGAGCGCCGGTACTGACCAGGAGACCGGTCAGTTGGTTGCGGCTGGAAATGACGGTCAGGCAGCCAGACGAAGCGGGGATCAGGGGAAGTACCTGCTCGGTGTCCCTGACGTTGTCGAGGATCAACAGCACCCGTTTGCCCGCGAGCGCACTACGGAACAGGGCCGCCTGTGCCTCGAGCTGTGCCGGGATTTGACTTTCCGGAACGCGGAGCGCGTTGAGCATGGACCGGAGCGCCGTCTCCGGCTCGATCGGATTGTCCGAGGTCTCGAAGCCTCGGAGGTTGAGGAAGAGCTGGCCGTCAGGGAACAGATCTGCCACTTGATGTGCCCAGTACACGGCCAAAGCAGTCTTGCCGATGCCCCCGATGCCACCGATCACCACGACGGAGGCAGCCGTCCGGTCCTCTCGCCGGGTCTGACTCAGTGCTCGGTTAAGAACTCTCAGCCCGTCGACTCGTCCTGTGAAGTGATACGGGGCCGCGGGCAGCTGCCGGGGTACCATCGCCGGCGACTCGATCGCCTGCTGCCGGACCTCTGGTTCCTCACTGGCTTGCGGCACGACCAGGGTTTCGTCGTTCTTGAGTATCGCCAGATGCAGTTGCTGCAGTTCGAGCCCCGGCTCGCTTCCCAGCTCCTTGATGAGCGCGCGGCGAATTCTCTGGAAGGCGGCGAGAGCGTCACCCTTACGCCTACTGCGGTAGAGGGCCGTCATCAACTGAGCCCAGAACCGCTCACGGAACGGATGTAACTCGACGGCACGCTCGAGCTCCAGCACGATGTCATCGTGATGCCCCAGCGCGAGCTGGGTCTCGTAATGCAGCTCCAGCGTCCGCTGATGAAGCTGCTCGAGGTGAGGCAGCTCGCGCTCCCGAAGGCTTGCGGACGGCACCTCGGTGAACGGCTCGCCAGTCCAAAGCCCAAGCGCTCGCTGCAGCTCGCCCGCGGCCGCCTTCCAGTCGCCCTCCCGTACGGCGGACCTGGCGTTCATCGCATGCCGCTGAAACATCAGCAGGTCTACCTCATGCACCTCGGCTCTGATCTGGTAGCCCTGTGGCCGGGTTACGATCCTGCCGCCCAGTTCGTCGCCCAGTGCTTGACGCAGCCGCATCACATAGGTGCGCAGAGCTACCCTGGCGTTGTCCGGAGGGTACCTGCCCCAGAGGACCTCGATCAGGTGCTCCACCGACAGAGGCTGGTTCGGTTTCGCCAAGAGTGCGGCCAGTAGCGCGCGCTGACGGCCGGAGTTCACGGGAATCGTTCGATGGCCGTCGCTGATACTCAGCGGCCCGAGTATCTGGGCTTCCAACCGTCCCCCAAGGCTTTCACCCATTCTCCATACGCAACACTTTTGTTGCCGATATTTCCATGATACGGGTAACATGAGGTTTTCTCGACGATATAGATCCGGACAGATCGAATTCGAATATAACGGCAGCCCGAAATTTAAACTTTTCTCGCCGTAAGAGATCCGGACAGATCGATTTCGAGTATCACAGTGGCCCGAAACAGACGTGAAGCCACCAACAGAAGAGCGTCTACACGCAACGACCCCACACGATCGAGAAACGTCATTACCCGCCCTCGAAAGCCCCAGCACGGAAGTGTCGCCGCGCCCGCACGCCACGCACCGAACTCGGCCAACGTCGAGAGCATCAAGACGTCGCCGAAGAACGCGGCAGCAGAGGATCCCCCGGTGAAGATTCCTATCCACCAGGACCCTCATGACACGTCTAGGTGCTACCTGGTAGCACCAGATGGCACGTGGAGGTGGAGTCAATGAGTGAGCATCCCTGAGCCGGAGCACTCCCACCAGATCTCCCAGCGCGATCTACGCAACCGATCAGCAGAGATCATGGATGGCCTGAAACGCGGAGAGCGGTACGCCGTCACACGCAACGGCCACCACATCGGCGACCTAGTCCCCATCCGCCGGCGACGCCGGGCCGTCTCGCGGGCCGAGTTCGCCGCCGTCTCCCGCGTCATGCCTCGCCTTGACGACCGAAAGTACCGCGAGGACATGGACCACCATGTCAATGACGACCTCTACGACCCTTATGACCGCGCCTACAGCAGAGGCGAGTTCACCGAGGACGGGGAATGACCCCCACCCAAGGTTTGCTCGACACCAACATCCTCATCCTGCGCGCCGGAATCGACCCCGACGAGCTACCGGACGAGATGATGATCAGCGCCATCACCACAGCAGAGCTGTCGGCCGGCGTGCTGGTGGCCAACGGGGCACAGGAACTCGCCCAGCGGATGAAGATCCTCCAGACCACCGAAGCCGAGTTCGACCCCCTCCCCTTCGACGACACCGCCGCCCGGGAGTACGGCCAACTGTGGACCGCCGTCATCGCCTCCGACCGCAAACCCCGCCCCCGAACAGCGGCCCTGATGATCGCCTGCGTAGCGACAGCGAACCGGCTCCCCCTGTACACCTGCAACCCAAAGGATTTCAAAGCCCTGGACCACCTACTCACAGTGATCCCGGTCACACGGCCACGCCAGCAACGCGAGTAAAGATGCCCAGCCCGACGCACTCCTGGCCGATCTAAAGGCACGGTGGAGGCGGAACAAAAGAGCGATGACGACAGGCGCGCCAGCGCGCTGGTTGTGCCAAAACTCGATGGACCCGCGCGCGTGGAGCAGAAGGGTGGGCCCGACGCCGGCGGCCGTGAAGACTAATGACACGGACGCCCCGTTCCACAGCGGAAACGAGGCGTTCTGCCTAGTGGAGCCTAGGGGATTTGAACCCCTGACTTCCTGCTTGCGAACGGGAGCCAGTCACGACGTAGAGAGTTGCTCGCCCTGTTCGGGTGTGTGATGACGGATGTCGGTGTGAGGTGTTGTGTGGCCCTGTTGCTGTAATTTCCTGCTGTACAGGGTTAGGGCTGCGATGCCTTGGCGGGCTGAAAGGGTGTGGCGGCGGCGCGCTTTTCTGTAACGGTTTGATCGCATTGAGTGTCCGATGCGGTGGTGTAAGGCGAGCCACCGTAAGTATCGAAGGTGTGACCGTTCCTGTTCGGCGGCGTGCGCGCTGGGTGTACCCCTTGGCTGGTGGGGCCTTGGGGAGTGTCTGTGGGTCGGTTCTTGTCTTGGTCTCTGCGGGTACAGGTTGGGCCGGGCTGGGGGCGGTGGTTGGGGGTGTGTTGTCGGCGCTGGCCGGGGTGGGGCTGGATCGCGGGTTGGAGCGGCGTGACCGAGCGCGTGAGGCGGCGCGTGTTGAGAGCGAGCGCAACAAGAAGATCCGCCAGGACTTTGATGCGGTGGGTGAGTTGCCGACGGGAGGTAGCCGGGCGGGGTTGTTGCGGCCGGAGGAGGGTGTGGTGCCCTTTGCCGGGCGGCAGGATGAGCGTGGGCGGTTGGCCGAGTGGTGTGCCGGAGCGGCGCCGGTGTCGGTGCTGTTGTTGACGGGTGCGGGTGGGGTGGGTAAGACGCGGCTTGTTTTTAGGGTGATGGAAGATCTGCCTAAGCAGTGGAGTAGTAAGCGGGTCGATGAAGGCCAGGAGGTGGCGGCGGTTTCGGCGGCGGTGTCGCTGGGTGGGTGGGTTCTGCTGGTGGTGGACTATGCCGAGACTCGGGCAGGGTTGCCGCAGATTATGGCGGCGATTGCTCGGGTGAGGGCTGAGGGTGTCGTTGAGGGGCGGCTTCGGGTGTTGCTGGTGGCCCGGCAGGTTGGTGAGTGGTGGGACCAGCTCGGCGCCGACGTGCCTGTTGTGCGTGAGTTGGTGGAAGACACTTTGGTGGTGGAGTTGGCAGTCGCGTTGGATGATCAACGCAGTGACGCCGATGTCGTTCGTGCTGCGCTGCCGTACTTCGCCGATCGGCTCGGCGTGGATGTGCCACAGCGAATAGTGGTCGAGATGCCGGGCGGGCAAGGCCGGTTGCCGGTGCTGGTATTGCATGCGGCGGCGCTGGTGGCGGTGTTGGACCGGTCGGGGCCTACTGGGGCCGTTGGGAGTGGTGGGGTACGCGCGGTGGTGGACATGGGGGTGCTGGGACGTCTGCTCGGGCATGAGAGCCGGTTATGGCGGGGGGCTGCGCAGCGGGCCGGGCTGGGGTTGGATCTTGCGGTGCTGAAACAGGTGGTCGCGGTGATGGCCCTGTTCGGTGTGACCGATGAAGAGCAGGCTCACCGGTTGCTGGGGCGAATTCCGGACCTTCATCAGGCCGGCAGCGTGTTATGCGGACAGATCCTGCGCTGGCTTCACGTCCTATATCCAGGGCGTGATGGTATTTGGTTGGATGGGTTACGACCCGATCTGATAGCTGAGCGCCACGTCACCGACCAGTTGTTTGAGTCTTCCCCGCTGCGGCGGGCCTGCTTGATCGGGATGGAACCCGATCAAGCGGCGCACGCACTGACTGTCCTATCACGTGCAACGACCCATCATGATCACGCTCGGGGGATTATCGGGGAGGCGCTCAGGGCCGATCTGGCGAATCTGGCCGGTCCGGCGATCGTGGTGGCGGTCCAGACAGGCATCACCATGGGTGACTTGCTGGCCGCGGCTCTGGATCAGGTCGTGGTGCCTTTGGCGGATCTGCAAGCTATCGCCACCGCGATCCCCTATCCGACCGTTGCTCTGGCACAAGCTGACGCGGTGGCTACCCGGCGGATATGTGACCTCCTGCCCGCAGACGCTGACCCGGGCGATCTGGCCCGATGGTACGGCCAGCTTTCCGTCACTCTTGCTCAGATCGGCAACCGCGAGGACGCGTTGGCCGCGATCAACGAAGCCGTCACCATTCGCCGGACACTGGCCGACGCACACCCCGACGCCTTCCTCCCCGACCTCGCCACCTCGCTGAACAACCAGTCCAACTTCCTGTCGGGGCTTGGGCGGCGGGAGGAGGCAGTGGCCGCGATCAACGAAGCCGTCACCATTCGCCGGACGCTGGCCGACGCACGCCCCGACGCCTTCCTCCCCAAGCTCGCCATGTCACTGAACAACCAAGCCAACCGACTGTCGGAGCTGGGGCGGCGGGAGGAGGCACTGGCCGCGATCAACGAAGCCGTCACCATTCGCCGGACACTGGCCGACGCACGCCCCGACGCCTTCCTCCCCGACCTCGCCACCTCGCTGAACAACCAAGCCAACTTCCTGTCGGAGCTGGGGCGGCGGGAGGAGGCACTGGCCGCGATCAACGAAGCCGTCACCATTCGCCGGACACTGGCCGACGCACGCCCCGACGCCTTCCTCCCCGACCTCGCCGGCTCGCTGAACAACCAAGCCAACTCCCTGTCGGAGCTGGGGCGGCGGGAGGAGGCACTGGCCGCGATCAACGAAGCCGTCACCACCTACCGGACACTGGCCGGCGCACGCCCCGACGCCTTCCTCCCCGACCTCGCCGGCTCGCTGAACAACCAAGCCAACTCCCTGTCGGAGCTGGGGCGGCGGGAGGAGGCACTGGCCGCGATCAACGAAGCCGTCACCATTCGCCGGACACTGGCCGGCGCACGCCCCGACGCCTTCCTCCCCGACCTCGCCGGCTCGCTGAACAACCAAGCCAACCGACTGTCGGAGCTGGGGCGGCGGGAGGAGGCACTGGCCGCGATCAACGAAGCCGTCACCATTCGCCGGACACTGGCCGACGCACGCCCCGACGCCTTCCTCCCCGACCTCGCCGGCTCGCTGAACAACCAAGCCGCCTTCCTGTCGGAGCTGGGGCGGCCGGAGGAGGCACTGGCCGCGATCAACGAAGCCGTCACCATTCGCCGGACCCTGGCCGACGCACACCCCGACGCCTTCCTCCCCGACCTCGCCATGTCGCTGAACAACCAAGCCGCCTTCCTGTCGGAGCTGGGGCGGCCGGAGGAGGCACTGGCCGCGATCAACGAAGCCGTCACCATTCGCCGGACCCTGGCCGACGCACACCCCCACGCCTTCCTCCCCGACCTCGCCATGTCACTGAACAACCAAGCCAACTCCCTGTCGGAGCTGGGGCGGCCGGAGGAGGCACTGGCCGCGATCAACGAAGCCGTCACCACCTACCGGACACTGGCCGACGCACACCCCCACGCCTTTCTCCCTGAGTTGGCGAAGAGTTGTGCGGTGAAAGGTATGGTCCTCCTGCAGGGAAGCTCGATCACAGAATCGGTTTCATGCCTGGTCGAGAGTCTCTCGATAGCCATGAATAGTCGACTCCAGGAGCTGATTTCCACTGTGGCCGGACTACTACGTGTGGCCTACCAACAGAGCCCGGAGGAAGTGACGCGGGCCTGGCGAGAGCTCACCGGGGGTGATGTACCTGATTGGCTAAGCGATAGTGCCTAGTTGCCATCTGTGTGGGGCGATGGGTGAGGAATGGGTCACTGTCTATCCCTTGCATGGCGGTTGACTGGCCACTAGCGCGCGGGGTGGTGCCGGCCGGGACCGGCCGCAGAGCCGCAGCCCGGCCGACAACCACCCAGAGCGCGGCGGGCCGCGCAGCGGACCGCCCTTGAACCCGTAGAGAAAGTTCTCATCCGCAAGAACGCGGGTCTTGTGTCCTACCTCGGTTGGTGCTTGACGCTGCGGCCTCGGGTGATGGTTGACATGATCAATCCGGAGTTGTGCCGGGGATGCGACTCGCGGCAGAAGCGGATAAGGCGATTCACGACCGAAGCCAGTCAGCGATTGTGTTCAACCGTCCATCTGAACGCTGCGGCCGCGTGGGTTGCACCTTGGTGAAGGTAGAAGCGGTGTGCCTCGGTTCGTGCGACGCCGGACTCCAGGAAGACGTAGTCGGCGCCATGCTCTTGCGCCCAGGTCCTGGCGGCTGTCAGCAGGCTGGCGCCGACACCTCGGGAGCGCCATTCGGGGTGCACGGCGAGATCCTCGATCGAAGCCCGGCGACCGAAGCGCACCGAGAGGATGTCCAGGTAGACGCTGGCAACGCCGACCAACTGGTCCTGAGGCGAGCGGGCTTCGAACAGTGCGACGTTCTCGCTCGCGAGGACCTGGGCGGTGCGCTCGACGGCGCGGTCGCGGTCCCAATCCGGAGGACGGCTGCCGGGCGGGTCGAAGAGCCACTCCAGCCCCATTACGAACTCCGCCTCGGTACCCTGCTGGAGCCGTCGAATCTGGATGTTCATCAGATCATTATCGGGCTGAGTGGTGACCGATGTCCCTCGGCTTGGTGTCTCTGGCCTGGTGCTTCGCGTGTTGTTGCTGGGCGGGGGGTCAGCGTCGTGGTTGGGGTCTGGTCAGGCGTTGGCGTACTTGGTGGCGGACGATGCGTTCGGCGAGTTCTTGTGGGGTGTCGGCGATGAGGGTGGTTGTGCGGCCGTGGAGGGCGTGCCAGCGGTAGGTGAAGGGGTTGTAGAGGAAGGCCCATCGGGGGAAGCGTTTGCGGAGGGCGCGTAAGGCTGATGGTGTGTCGCTCATGGGGTGGGTGGGGGGAGTTGGACCCAGACGATGCGGCCGGCGGCGTCGCCGTTGACTCCCCAGGTGGTGGTGAGGGCGGTTACGAGGTGGAGGCCTCGGCCGC